>CAZLTA010000101.1:0-5409 GCA_964562345.1 uncultured Planctomycetia bacterium | reverse complement strand
GAAAGAGCTCCATTCCCCCTTTTGAACTATAAAATCGTCTTTTCCTAATTTCAGCCCAATATTATTCCGCATAGTATTAACAGCAATATCCAAAGGAATTTTGCTTTCTTCCGTTTCTCCTTTTGTTTCTATTTTAGGGCCGTATATAAAAGTTTTTATAATATTCCCTTCCTTATTTACCTGTACAATTTTTCCCCGGCTGTCTTCTTTATCTTCTACTTTATTCTCACTGTAGAAAAGGAATCTGCCCATCGTACCGTAAAGGTCAGGAACCCCCATCCCGGACACCATCTTCCCGCAAATCTTCCCGGCAGGAAAAGTATTGGGATGGAAATATACTGAAACAGGGATATCCCTGTTAGATAAAATATTCCAAAAAGATTCTTTTTTGACTAAATTTCTTGCTTTAAGTTTTTTTGAAATCGGAATTTTAAATTTTCCTATTTTGATAAATTTAACATCAGGGACTACCTCATTTAAACCCAGATAAGGCGCATATGTCTGGGGATCACGCATTATAAAATCAAATATACCGCAATCTGCAGGATGCGCACCCGTTGCAAAACATGTCCAGACAACGCATGACTCTGCAGGAACTACAGTCTTGAGTTTGGAATAATATCCTTTTTCCTTTAGCGCCATAAAATTGGGCAATTTCCCCGAATTTAATAAATATTCTGTAATCTCCGGGTCCATTGCATCTATTCCTAAAATCAATACTTTTTTTTGAGGCTGTTTTTCTCCTTTTAACATGATAATCCCTCCTATTGTCAAAAGTATTACAGCTAAAATAAAAAACAATCGAAATCTCACAATAAATCTCCAGATTATTTTAGAAAATAACAGCAAAAAAGAAAGTGTCCCGCCTAAAAACAATAACAAAAATGACGACTCTTTAAAAAAAGTAATGCCTGTTCCCGGATCTAAATAAGCAAACATTTTAATTTAACCCATAATACTTATAACAGTTAATTTTTAACTGACAATTTGTATTAAACATTATATATAACTATATCTATGATACGAAAAATAGATTTTTTCTTCACATTTTTAATAAAGCTGCCAATGCAAAACAAACAGCCGTTTTTTTAGAAAAAGCACCTTCCGGGTGCTTTGCTTTAACTGCAACTTTATCTTCCTGAATCTCCAAAATTTTGGCGAGATTATTTCTTATTCCTTCTTTGTAAGGAGTGAGTTTCGGTTCTTCTAAAACCACTGTAATATCAATATTATTAACGCTATAACCTTTGGAATTTAGTATCTGTTTAACCTGCCTCAAAAATTCAGAGCTGCTGCGTTCTCTGTTTATTTCATCTGTATCAGGAAAATGCTCGCCGATATCCTGCTCCCCGATTGCACCTAAAATAGCATCACACAAAGCATGTATTATAACATCGGCATCTGAAAAACCTGCGAGGCCAAAATCACTCTTTATATCAATACCTCCCAAAACAAGTTTCTTCCCTTTTTCAATTTTATGCGAATCAAAACCAAAACCTATTTTCATTTCCATGATTTTACAATTAATCTGGCAAGTTTTAAATCATCGGGATAAGTAATTTTAAAGTTTGAAATATCCCCCCGGGATATTTTTACCTTTTTACCCATTAGCTCTACAAGATAAGCATCGTCTAAAATATCGCCTTTAAGTTTTTTATTTTTAAAATTCACCAGTGCCGCCTTTATAAGCTCAAACCTGAATGCCTGGGGAGTCTGCACCTCATAAATACCGGCTCTCTCTAATGTATCAACCGCAAAACCGCCTCTGCAATATTTTAATGTTGAACGCACAGGAACAGCAGGCACAACAGCAGGATGTTTTCTTACCATTCTAAAAACATCTTCTAAAAGTTTTTTACTGATAAAAGGCCGTGCAGCATCGTGGATAAAAATAAAATCACTTTTTCCAACAGCACAAACAGCATTATAAACAGAATCTACCCTCCTATATCCGCCTGTAACTATTTCAGCTGCATTTTTAATACTGTATCTAACCAGAGCTTCTCTAAATTCTTCTTTATACCCTCGGGGAACTGCGATAACTATTTGGTTGAATAATTTAACCTTCCGGCACTGAAGCAAAGAATAAATAAAAACAGGAACACCCCCAATCTTAAGAAGTGCTTTGGGCTTTGTTTTCCCTAATCTCCTACCTCTGCCTGCTGCCAGAAGGATAAAAGCCGCCTGCATTTTTTAACGTTTTGACTTTTTGGTGAATATTATTCTGCCGGCTGAAGTCTGGAGGACGCTGGTAACAACTACATCCAAAACATTGCCCATTAAGTGCTTCGCTTCTTCTACAACAACCATGGTCCCGTCATCCAAATACCCGATACCCTGCTTTTGTTCCTTCCCCTCTTTAACAACTTTTATTTTCATGTTTTCACCGGGCAGCACCACGGGTTTCAAAGCATTGGCAAGGTCATTTATATTCAAAACTACAACACCCTGCAATTCTGCGACCTTGTTCAGGTTATAATCGGTAGTCAAGATAGCAGCATTATAAAACTTGGCTAACTGAATAAGCTTGGTATCAACCTCTCTTATTTCCGGGAAATCATGCTCATCTATCACAATCTCGATTTTTGTCTTTCTCATCTTGTTTAAAATATCCAAACCGCGCCTGCCCCGGACCCTCTTTAAGGGATCATGAGAATCGGCTATCTGCTGAAGCTCTTTAAGAACAACTTTGGGTATTACTAAACGCGCAGATACAAAGCGGGTGGCACAAAGGTCTGCTATCCTGCCGTCTATTATGGATGAGGTATCAACGACAATCAATCCACTCATCCCTTTGGGTGAAGCAATGTATTTTGCCTCAGTTAATCTGAATACCGCTGCAAAACAGAGATAGAAAAATATCAGGAAGGAAAATAGCAGAACAACTTTTGCTGATAAATCAAACTTAAAGAATGAAACCATATAAACAACCAGCAAAGACAACAAAACTGCGAATAAAAATGCTGTTATAAAAGATATTAAATATACAATATCAAACTTCGATGTCAGGTATTCCAAAAGGAAAAAACCGCCTCCTAAAGAAGCAAAAATTATAAACACCATATAAGGGTTGTCAGCCCGATGGTTAAACATCAGAAAACTTGCCAGAAGAACACTTATTAAAAATAAAATACGTATTGTCTTCATATCTCACTCCAATATTTGTAAGGCTTCTCTTATATTAGAAACCTCGATTATTTTGATATCGAATTTATTTTTCTCCGATAAACTTCCGCAAGGGATAAGACAGGTTTTAAATCCTAGTTTAACAGCTTCTTTGATTCTTTTCTCGGCAAAACTTACCTTGCGGACCTCTCCCGCCAATCCTACTTCTCCAAAAACAACTAAATCACGGGGCAAAGAGGAATTTTTCAAAGAAGATGCCAGAGTAAGTATAACTCCCAAATCTACGGCAGGTTCGTTAATTTTTAAACCTCCGACTACATTCACATAAATATCCTGATTATAAAGTCCAAATTTTCCCCTCCTTTCTAAAACAGCTGTTAAAAGCGATACCCTGTTGTGGTCAAGGCCGATTGTACGCCTGAGGGGTATCCCTAAATAAGATTTTGCAACTAAAGCCTGAATCTGAACCAAAAGCGGGCGTGTCCCCTCCAGTGTCGAAACTATCACATTCCCGGCTACCTGTTCGTCTTCCTGAAGAAGAAATACGGAAGACGGATCTTTAACCTCTTTAAGCCCAGCCTCAGACATTTCGAACAAACCAATCTCATTGGTAGAACCAAACCTGTTCTTTACTGCTCTTAATATTCTGTGAGAAAGAAAACTTTCCCCTTCAAAATATAACACGGTATCAACAATATGTTCCAAAACCATAGGCCCTGCAAGAGAACCATCTTTGGTCACATGGCCGATTAAAAATGTCGAGATAGTGTTCTCTTTTGCAATCCTGGTCAACTTACGGGCACATTCTTTCACCTGACTTATAGTACCCGGCGAAGAAGAAAGCTCAGAATCATAAACCACCTGTATAGAGTCTATAATCAGGTATCTCGGTTTTAAAGATTCTATTTCTGATACTATAACTTCAAAATTCGTTTCCGAAAGAAGGTATAAATTAGCCCCTTTATCTACACCGAGCCTGTTAGAACGCATTTTTATCTGCGCCAAAGATTCCTCTCCTGAAACATATAAAACAGCATCACCTCCTTTTGCAAGGTCAAAAGCTACCTGAAGCATCAATGTAGATTTCCCAATCCCAGGCCTTCCTCCCAGAAGAACAACAGAACCTAAAACAACCCCTCCTCCTAATACTAAATCAAACTCACCGCATCCTGTAGTAACTCTTTCTTTATCCTCAACTTCAATTGTATTTAGAGGCTGTGCGGAATTGGGGGTTTTCGAAATCCTCTTCTGTTCTTTCTTAACTTCTTCCAGCATAGAATCCCATTTGCCGCATTCCGGGCAGCGGCCTAAAAACCCCATCGACTGATAGCCGCAATTCTGGCATACAAATATTGATTGTTTTTTCATATTTTATTTCGAATAAAGGTACCCCTGGTTCCCTTCTTTATTCAGTTCCTTAAGCTCGGATTTTCTGGGCCTGTGCAGTAATTTCCAGGGGTTTCTTTTGATATCTTTCACAAATGCTAAAAACTCATCATATAGCTCTTCTTCACTAATCAACTGTCCCAGCGTACCTCTTCCGCTATTAATCTTCTTCATAGTCTCGTCTGTATCAAGAACCAAACTATTCAAGTTGAAACTCAAATCTTTAAGATTGCGCAAAGTGGTTTCAATATCTTCTTTTTGATCTTCTTTGACAAATATATCCTGTAAAGCATCTATCGTCCGGTCTAATTTTAAAGCAATCTGATATCCCAAATCAGATAATTTTGCAAGAGGCACAGAGTTATACCCTATTATAACATCTCCATCTTTAAGCAAAGGCTTTTCTTTCGTCCCGGGTAAAATTTCAACATACTTCTCGCCCAAAAGCCCCAGGGTGCTTACTAAGACGCTGGCATCCTGTCTGATACGAACATCTTTCCGAATATTCAAATCGACTTCCACTATCGGCGACTCATCTTTATAGTCATAAATTATTTTTACTTTTTCAACTTCACCGACTTTTACCCCTGCAAGTCTAACCGGCGCTCCTTCTTCGACACCATTGGCAAATTTAAAAAGCGCTCTTATTTCATGCCCTTTATTGAAAAATTCCAGATTGCTTATTGTAAAAATCAAAACGCTGAAAAGAACTATGCCGCAGGCAATAAAAAGCCCCAATTTCCATTCGCTCTCTCTCCAGTATTCCATCTCTTAATCCTCCTCTAATTGATTATTCACTATACTCTATTATCACTCCAACTAAATTGGAGATGAACCAAAAGAATAGAGTATATATTAAAAAAAAATCGACCGTTAAGTCGATTTTTTATTATTATC
>CAZLTA010000100.1:0-5485 GCA_964562345.1 uncultured Planctomycetia bacterium | reverse complement strand
AATACTATAATTTACTATTGTTGTCAAGGGGGATATCTCAAATTGTCTTAGAAAACAGCTGATTTTAAAATGGTTTAAAAATATGGTATAAATGATATCAGAGACTAATGAGGAAAGAAAAGATATAACACGTTAGATCAATATGTTATGTCACACAGCCAATTCTATATCCCAAACTAATAATTAAGTACCTGCTTTTAAACTTCTAATCTCTACTCAAACCTATAGACTTTTCTTACCGGCTCAACAACCTGCCAGCGGCATTTTAACCCTTTAGGGAATAAAACCAAATCACCCTTGTTGATTTCTGCCTTCTCTCCGCTATCAGTTGTTACAACGACTTTACCTTCCTGGATGAAACACCTTTCATTAGAATCGTATTTCCAGTCAAACTCAGAAACACCGCAGCTCCATGAACTCCAAGAATCCAATCCTAAATTCTTAAGGTCTTCGTCTGCTGCCTTCTTAATCTCTATTTCCATTCTCTGCCTCCCCTGTTAATCTGGAGCGGGAGAGGGGAATCGAACCCCCGTAATCGGCTTGGAAGGCCGAAGCTTTACCACTAAGCTACTCCCGCATAAAAGTAGGCTGTACCGCAGACAAACAGTTATTCCTTATTAAACTTAGCGTATTTTCTCTTAAATCTTTCAACCCGGCCTGCAGTATCTATTATCTTTTGCGTTTCTCCTGTATAAAAAGGATGGCATACAGAACACACTTCTACTTTGATGTTCTCTTTTGTAGAACGTGTATGTATTACATTCCCGCAAGCACAGCTAATTGTAGTTTCCTTGTATTCAGGATGAATATCTTTTTTCATAACTTCCTCCTATAATTTTTTATTTTTTAAACTATTTTTTCAAACAACTCCGCCCTCACGAGTCCAGATTATACTAAACAATACTTGCGCCTGCAAGCATCTTATAGGCAAGCAAATATTTGCCGCTTGTTCTTTGAATAATTTCTCCTGGAAGTTTCGGCGCCGGATAAACCTTATCCCAACCGGTTGATTCAAGCCAGTCTCTAACATACTGTTTGTCGAAACTCACCTGGAACTTACCCGCGCTGTACTCTACTTTGGGCCAAAAACGGGATGAATCAGGAGTAAGAATCTCATCTATTAAAATTAATTCTTCATCAATAAGGCCAAATTCGAATTTGGTATCTGCAATAATAATACCTCTTTGGGAAGCAAAATCCTCGGCAAACTGGTACAATTTTATACTTATATCTTTGATTTTACCAGCCAGCTCAACGCCGATTTTATCCTTCATATAAGAAAAACTTACAGCCATATCATGCCCTGTTTCTTCTTTCGTAGACGGAGTAAAAATCGGCTCCGGCAATTTTTGAGCCTGAATTAAACCTGAGGGTAATTTTACACCGGATACAGAACCGTTTTTTTGATAATCTTTCCATCCCGAACCTGCTAGATAACCCCTAACAACACACTCAAACGGCATCGGGCTGCTCTTTTTCACAATCATAGAACGGCCTTCAAGAGTATCTTTATACTGCAGGAGTTCTTTAAACTCAGAGATATCAGAAGAGATAAGATGATTTTTAACTATACTTTCTGTCAGACCGAACCAGAACAGAGAAAGCTGGTTAAGCACAACACCCTTATAGGGAATTGCATCAGAAAGCACAACATCAAAACAGGAAATTCTGTCTGTTGCAACAAATAAAAGCTTATCTTGATATTCATATACATCTCTTACTTTACCTCTTTTAAAAAGCCGAAGCTCCGGAATTTCAACCTGTTCAATTAATTTCACTTTCATTCTCCCCTCCATGTAAAATAGTAAAATCACCAATAAATTCTTCTCTTATAAAAAACCCCTTATCCTGCAGAAATTGCTTAATAGGAATATACTGGCCATGTTTCTGGCAGGTGAAATATATCCACTGAATATCATAGTCAGAACTCACTTCGAGGAGTAGTTCCAGAAATTTTCTCTGTCTGTTTTCTGAAAAATCGTCCAAAACATTAAAAGTTTCATCTAAAATAAAGGGTAAAGAATCATTCCTGCTTTTGGTAAAAAGCGAAATTATCGCAAAACGCAGAAAAAGGTAAAGACTGGTCTGCATCCCCTTACCAAGATGTTCGACATTCACACATTCAGGATACTCCAGCGGTTTAAGATCTAAACTTAAATCCGGGTTAACCCGGATAAATTCATAATCACTGCTCAAATGCCGGAAATATTTATTGACAAATTCATTGATATAGGGCCCTACTTCAGAATACAGCTCTTCCCCTGCCTGCTTAAGCAGGTCCATACTCAACTCTATGCTCTGCCTGTAGATATTTATTTGCTCCAATTCTTCTTCCAGGTTTAACTCCTCAGTATGTAAAATCGTTAAATCTTCCTGGGGCAAATAATTCTCTATCTGCTTCTCAAAAAGTTTTATATTTTCCTCAATTCTTTTCACTTCATCATCAAGCTTTTCTTTTTCAAAAACACTGTTTTTAAAAATCTCTATTTTACTGTTTAAACTGTCAATATCAACCGAGGTTGTGGAATTTGTTTCTTTAATGTCGATTTTTAAATCCTTTATTTTATTTAAAACCTGTTTGATCTTTTGCGCCTTGTGCCAGATTAACTCCAATTCATTAACATCCTCTGCTCCTAACTCCTTCAATAAGCTATTCCAGATATCTTCATAAAATTCAATCCCTTTAACACCTTCTGGATTTTCTAAAATACCTAATTCTTTACTCCGCTGAGAGATATTTTTAAGAAACTCTTCTGACTCCCTGCTGGATTTTAAAACGAACTTCCTATCCGCTCTAACAACTTTTAGAAAATAAACCACAGCCAGTAAAAGGAACAAAGAAAATATAAAAAATATATATTTGGCCTCTTTAATATTTAAAACAACGGCTAAAAAAGAAAAAATACCAAATGATGAAACCGACATCACGGCTAAAATAAAATTGTTTCGTAAAGAGCTTTTAACTTTCTTAATGCTTTCATCTTTGTTTTCAAACCTGATCTTAAGTTGAGAAAGTAACTTCTCATAATTCCTCAAATTCTGAAGTTCTTCCAATCTCATATCCTTTATCGTCCCGGATATAGAATCATACTCCCCGTAAATAGAACCTATAAAACCGGATAATTCTTCTTTCAAAGAATCTACCTGAGGTATTAATTTTTGATGCAGCAATCTTTTTTTCTCATCCAGAGAAATTTCAAGCTTTTTTTTCTCAAGCAAAAGCTCTCTGCTTCTTTTAAGCTGTTCGGTGAGATTTTTTATTTCTAATTTTAACTCTTCCAGCCTTATCTGCTTGCTGCCTGAGATTGTCCTTTTACCTTTCTTATCCGGAGCACCTATTTTGGCCTTTTTATCCTGTAGTTTTTTTAAAGCACTGAGTAAACCCTTCCCTGATTTTCCCACTTCTACTATAGAACGGATTTCATCTAAAATTTTTCTGCTCTCTCCTAAATTCGCGACGTCAAACTGCCTAACAATACTTAATCCCTCAAAAACATCCCTGCCTATTTTTAAAAAATGTTTCCCTGTTAAAAGACCCAAATGCTTATCCTGTTTCAAAGCTCTGACCTGCTGCCAGGAGCCATTTACATTTTTAAAAACACCTGTGTTGTCTTCTCTTGGGCTGACAGCAATTATTTTCTCAATTTTATATTTCTCTCCGGAATCCAAAGACAAACTTATATTCCCTCCGTATTTATCTGCATTCCAGGGTTTATATCTTAATCTTTTCTTCCTGCCCTCATCAGACTTTACATCGCCGAAAGGATATAATATTGCAAATATAGCCTCCAGGAGAGTAGATTTGCCTTTGTCATTGGGAGCCAGCACCACATTTACCCGCCGGGCAAAGGGAATCTTAATATTGTTCTTCAATTTTCCAAAACCAAATACCTCTATTTCTTTAAATCTCATTCCATCCTCTGATTTCTTTAGTAAATATCGCATCCAATCCAAGTTTTTTTGCCGCCTCGATCACATTATCAGGGTATTGCTCTTTAACCTCTTCGAGTATTTTAAGATAATTCTTTGCCAGAGGAGAAGATTCAATCAATTCATCCGTATACAAAGCGCGGATTTTATCCTTGATATTAGCCGCAAAGAACAAATCCTCTCCCCTTATAAAATCCTGCAATTCTTCCAAATCCAATCTGATATCAGGGTCCACATCTCCGGTTAAAACAATATTATAAACACCTTCTTTATCCTGGTTTTCTCTAAGCAGGTCTTTTACATCTTCTGAGGAATTTATACCCGTACAGTCAATTTCAATCTCCTTATAAATCCTGTGCTGAAAAGATATTTTCTCAACTAAAGGCTGGCTGTCTTTTTTAATCTCCACTTTTAACACAAACCTTTCTCCTGTTTCTTTAAAACTGAGCCCTTCCGGGGAACCGGAATAAAACCCCTTCACGGCACTTCCTCCATAAGGAATACTTCTGCAATTATGAAAATGGCCCAGTGCAAAATAATCCGCATTGGAATCTAAAACATCCTGGGATGAAAAAGGCTGGCAGTCGCCAAAAACTTTTATATCAGCTCCCCCTGTCTCAGCGCCATGCATTAGCACAATGTTTAAAGCTTGAGTATTTTCAACTCTCAAATCTTTTAAAATATTATTTTTAAAATTTTCCGGCGTAACTGAAATGCCGTGTATAAAAACATCCGGCTTCACCTGAACTGTTTTAAAATGATCAGGGAAAATGCAGACATTATCAGGCCAGGTATACAGCAGATACGGAGAATCATCTATTAAAGGGTCATGATTGCCGGCAACAATAAAAACAGGCAAAGGCCTCAAAGATTCCAATCCGTAAATAATCAATGACTTTATCGTCTGGGGGGAAAAACAGTCCTGTTCAAACAAATCACCTGCAAAGAGAACAAAATCAAGCCCCTCTTCATCCTTAATTGCATTGATAAACTGAATGAATTTTTTAAAAGTCTCCTCCAACTCTTTCTTCCTTAAAGCAATTTTATCTAAATCGAAAAAACCTAAAAATTTAGAATCCAAGTGAAAATCTGCGGCTTGAAGAAATTTAACCTGCATTAGATAAATTTTTTAGCAAGCTCTAAGGAATTATTCTGTATTTGCTCCACCTCTTGAGGAGTTAAACCCAAGTTTTCTTCCAAAACAGTTTTAATCTGAATGTCATTCAATAAATCATCCTCACTATGAGCATCGCTGTTAAAAACAAGCTTGGCGCCCACTCTTTTGGCAGTTTCATACACATGCTTATTACCTTCCCGGTGGCCCAAACGGGCTGTAAGTTCCAAATACACATCATTTTCATATGCGAGAAGAGCTGTTTCATTATCTATCCACCCGGGATGGGCTAAAATATCAGCGCCTGCTTTAATAGCTGCTTTATTGGTTCCTTCTATTACAGGCTCAACTGGTGATTCGCCGTGCACTACAACCAAAACCTTACCATTCCCTCTGGCATATCCTATAAGTTCCGGAATAAGCTCTAATGGGACATGTGTT
>CAZLTA010000099.1:4442-5530 GCA_964562345.1 uncultured Planctomycetia bacterium | reverse complement strand
TTAGACATGCCCATAAATTTATCTAATGGAATTTTGTATTCTTTCCAGGATTTATCTATATCTGTAATATAATAAATTCCTTTCTCTCCGCTTCCGTTTTTCAATTCCAGCTTAAAATGTTTTGTAAAACCGCGTTTTTCATCCCCTCTGGCCCATAATACTATATATTTATAACCATTAAGATTGATTCCTCCCAGTTTAAACCAGACTCCGTTAAAAGCTGAATTGGGAGAATTAACATCGTAGTCAATCCTCAAAGAATATCCCGTATCTCCTCTTTTAACTAAAGGAGAGAACGAATCATAGCAGGTTTGAGTATAATCATCGGGGTTTTTATCCCAGGCGCCAAATGAACCCAAAGAGGTTTCGTTCAGTCTTTCGTTAAAAGTTTCCAGTAAAGCAATGCCCGGAACTTTTGTCTGAGGAATGGGTTTTAAATCTTGAAGAAACTCTGAGCGCGCTTTCTGAACTCTGTCTTTTTCTTTCTGCGCCTTTTGGTGTTTATAAAACAAAATACTTATAACTGTTATTAAAAAAAGTAAAACCAAGCTCTTTTTTAACAAGCTTCCTTTTAACAATTATAAGCTCCTTATCGTAAAAAGGCGGAGTAAAAAATACTCCGCCTTAAGCAATCTGGTCTAAAACTCTTATTTCTCAAACTGAATATCATCAAAGTACACAGTCCCTTCTTTAACCGGGCAGCGCCAATCTTCAAATACAACAACAAATTCATTCATATTGGTTAAATCAGAGATACCTGCTATTTTGAGAAGAGGAATTTCTATCTTCTGCCACTGATCAGTGACTCCTGTAACATAATATCTGCCAACCTCGCCGTTATTATTCTTCAGCTCAATTTTAAACAGCGGTGTAAATCCTCTTTTCTTGTCGCCTTTTACCTGGAATGTAAGTAAGCTGAGCTTAGATACATCAATTCCATTCAGCTTCATCCAGAGACCGTTGTAAGCAGGATTGGGAGAATCAACATCGTAGTCAATCCTGAGACAGAACCCTTTGCCGTCTTTTGCCTCAGCAGTATTAAAACTCTCGATAGCGGTTTGTGAAAAATCCATAGGATCTTTGTCCCA
>CAZLTA010000099.1:0-4342 GCA_964562345.1 uncultured Planctomycetia bacterium | reverse complement strand
ACAAGGCTTACCGCACCTAACGCCACGGCATTTTCCCCCAATTGCGTAGGAACGATGCGTACCTGATGGCCTATTTCCTCAAAAGTCTTTTCTCTAACAACTCTCTTGATTGCATCCAATAAAACTGAACCTGCTCTCTCAATCCCGCCGCCGATTACTACAACTTCAGGGTTAAGTACCTGTATGAGATAGGCAATCCTGATACCCAGCTCTTCTCCGGCTTCTTTAACAAGCTCGATTGCCAGGCTGTCTCCTCCCCGGGCTGCTTCAACAACAGCTTTAAAATCTATCCGGGATACATCGCCTCCGCTGAGCTCTAAAATCTTAGAACTGGCACCTCCTGCTATTGCCTGTTGAGCCTTTTCTTTCAAGCCTAAATCTGCCTGCCAGCGGTCCAGGCCTTTCCAGGCCTGTTTCTCCTCAGTTGTTAAAATAGGTAATCCTAATTCTCCGGCACATCCCGTTGCACCGGGATAAATCTGGCCGTTGATTATAATACCGCAGCCAACACCGGAATACATGAATATAAGATTTTTCACTTCACTCTCAAGCTCAAATTCCCGTTCGCCGAAAGCCGCAACCGTAGCATCATTTTCTACATAAACAGGCATATTGAATTTCTGCTCCAGCATATTTTTCAAAGTTGAAATATAAATACTGCCCATCTGTTCCGGCCAGCGAATGGTGCCGCCTTTTCTATCAACAATTCCGGGGATACCGATACCGATGCCTTTTATCTGGTTTTTATCCAGGCCTGATTTCTTAATAAGCTCATCTACAATTTCTGTCAGAGTATCAATCAAAAAGTTTTCCGCTCTTTCCGGCTTCCTGGGCTTTTTGACCTCGACAACCACATTGGCTTTCAGGTCCGATACGATTCCGATAATATTAACCAGGTCCAGCCCCACACCTATTATATAGGCCGCTTTGGGATTAAGTTCCAAAACCACCGGCCGCCTGCCGCCTGTAGAAACATCTAACCCGCCTTCTATTACCAGCCCTTTTTGAATATAGGTATTCACATAGTTGGAAACAGTAACGATATTTAACTCTGTTTCTTTGGAAATCTCGGTTCTGGTAATAGGCCCTTTTCTGCGAATCAAATCCAACATTGAAAAATTCTTTCTGTCTCTATCCGTCAATATCTCTCCTAAAGATTCTACCATAAAACACCTCCTTTTTATTTTTCAGCAGCTATTTGGTTAAAAGCTTGTTCCCTTCTTTAATAATCTCCGGCATTATTTCATCCACTGACTGCTGGCCGTTAAATAATAGATCCAGCTTAGGTTTAACATATAACTCTTCTATCTCTCTCCAGTTGGGATGAAACGGCGGAAAGACAACATATTGCACGGCTTCATTTAACATCGCTTTATTCAGAGGCTTCTCGCCGCTTTCTGCCCAACAAGGGCCCCGGGCAACAGATATCCTGGCCGGCTGGGCAAGTCCTGTAGAAGCAAGTTTTTCCATTGTTTTAACCGCAGTCAAGGCTTTGACAACTTTCCAGGCAAGTTCGGGATTTTTGGTGTTTTTCAAAATACAATAAGCAGTACCTCCTGTTGCAAATTTCCTTATGCCGCCAGGTCCCTTAGGAAACATAGCAATATCCCAGTCAAAATCTTTCATTTTTCTTAAAACCGGCGTCTCCCAGATTCCGGAACCCAGCATCGCAAGCCGTCCGGTCATAAACATCATCTGAACACCCATGCCCGTATTTATTAAAGCGGAAGGAGTGGGTGAAACTTTATATTTCAAAATCAAATCGGTATAAAACTGGAGCCCTTCTTTAGAAGCTGTGCTGTTGAGAGCAATACGCCCGGGATGTTTGACATTATCAACCAGCCCGCCGCCGCTGGAAAACACAAAATTCTGCCAGGCCCAGGTATAAAAACCGTATCTTTGGACTCTGCCGTTTTCATCCAAGAGCGTTAATTTCTTAGCCGCCTTAAGAAGATCATCCCAACTCCAATCATCAGCAGGATAAGAAATCCCTTTCTCGTCAAACAATTTCTTATTATAATAAACACAGGCAAAGGGAGCTATATCACGCGGAATACCATAGACTTCGCCTTTGATTGTAAAATGATCAACTATTTCGGGGAAAAAATCGCTGAGTGAAAAAACATTGTCCTTATTAATTAGCGGAGTAAGGTCTAAGAAAACATTCCTGCTCCAGAAATTTGTAAACAAACTTACTTCTGCTGCAATAATATCAGGAGCATCTCCTCCTGCAATCCTGGTTAAAATTTTACTGGTATATCCTCCGTAAGGAGTGTGCTCCAGCACCACCTTAACATCCGGATGTTTTGCTTCCCACTCTTCAACCACGGAATTGATAATCTGAACCTCTTCCGGAGAACCCCAGAAAGCCAATCTAACTTTATCGGCATATTCAGCAGGATTCTTCTTGCTGCAGCCCGTAAAAAAAATAACCCCTAAAAATAAAACAATTTTTGCAATCTTCATAATAAGCTTATTAATAATCTTATATAAATTTTAAAATAACTTAATCTTAGTGTCAATAGAAATTTATTAATCAGATAATATAACCGAATCAGCTTCGGCAATCTGCGTATTGGGCAGGCCGAGAGAAATTTTGGCAGCAGATGTAACCTCCCTAACATCAATGGCTTCTAATTTGGCAATTAAGTCATTCTCCCGGTAAATAGAAAACTCCATGCCAACTTGCACCCCGTCTCTTCTGCCAATATCAATAATCACAAAATTCTGCTCCTTATTTACAGACACAACTCTGCCTTTAAGAGAATCGTCTTTAATCTCTATCCTGGGTAATTTTACTGCTTCACTGCCGCCATTGTAGCTTAACTTTTTTATATTTTTCAACGCCGTCTCCAGGTTCTGTTTCAACTTTGTAACCTCCAGCATTTCATCTTCTAAAACCCGGTTAGTATATCCGAGTTTCTGGTTGAATTTTGCTTTTTCTGCTTTTTCTTTTTCAACGTTTGCCTGCAATTCTTGAATTTTTTTATCTATATCTCTTTTCCTATCCCGGGCCTGTTCCAGTTTCAACCGCAGTGCATCTTTATCCTTTGTCACCTCCTCTATCTGCTCTATATATACAATTTTCTCCTTTTTTCCCTGTTCCAAAGATGCACTTAAAGAAGAAACGATTTTTTTAATACCCTGAAATTTTTTTTCTAAATCCGCTTTTTTATCCAACAAATCACTTACGATTTGATTCAGTTTTTCCTTCTCCTGTTCAAACCTTGCAATTTCAACATCTTTTTTTTCCAAAAGCCTATTCATACTGTTAAACTGCAGCTCCAAGGTGGCTTTTTCCCTTAATAGATTAGACCAGAAACTTTCATCTTTTATATCGCCGCTTTCTGTCTTCTGGTTTTTCTCTAAGCTTATTTTAAGCTTATCATTTCCCCGCACCAGCCGGGTAACTTTTTCCCTTAAACGTTCATTCTCGTCCGCCAGTTCTTTAAGATTATTTTCGGAGACGAGTTTCTCCTCTTTCAATTTCGCTAAAGAAGATTGGTATTCGTTAAGTTTGGATTTAACCCCTTCAGTTTCTGATTGAAATTTATCAAGATTAAACTCCAAGTCTCTGTTTTTCTGATACCAGAGCGCCTTTTCCTCTGTATACCTGGAATAAATTCTTCTGTTCTCCATACCCAGCCAGACAGCGGAGATAATAGATACGCTTAAAAGAGTTCCGCATAAAGAATAAATTGCTGTTTTTACTGAATCAGATATTTTCATATCTTTTCTATTTTCAATATCCTCAAAATTTTTACAACAATATATCTTAAGTCTTCCATTATTATATACCCGCAGGGAATAACTAAAAGGGTTAAAATAGTCGAAACGCTCATCCCCCCAATAACAGTCTTTGCCAGAGGCGACCATAAATTGGCGGATTCGCTCTTATCTGCCGCCATGGGAATCAAACTGCAGATTGTAGTCAAAGAGGTCATAAAAATAGGCCTCACTCTGCTTTCTGCTCCTGCAAGTACTGCCTTTCTTAATTCCATCCCCTCTCTTCTTAAAAAGTTTATATGGTCTACCATGACTATAGCGTTGTTAACAACAATGCCGCCTAACATTAACATACCCATAAGTGCTCCGATGTTAATGGAGGTATGCGTATAATAAAGCACTGGAATCACGCCTATTGCCGCTAAAGGGACTGTGGTCATAATTATAAAAGGCTGTATATATGATTCAAAAAGCGACGCCAAGACTAAAAATATCAAAAACAAAGCCATGATAACCGCAAATGTTAACTGTTTCTGGTTATCCATCATTAATTCATAATCTCCGCTGAAGCGGTAAGAATAATTATCCGGCATCTTAAAATCGTGAAGTGCTTTTT
>CAZLTA010000098.1:0-5589 GCA_964562345.1 uncultured Planctomycetia bacterium | reverse complement strand
GGGAATATATTCAATTTCCAAATTTAACTTTTCTGATAAAACCTGCCGGATAACATCCGGTAACTTTACTCCTGATATATAACATTTTTTTATATCAGGACCTAGATCTTCTTTCTGGTATGCTACGACAGACCTTTGAATTTCAACCATCCATAATTCCAATACCGCATCATTCCCGATGCACTTTGCAGCTCCCTTGTCTACCTCACGGGAAAAGATAAGTTTTCCTCTATCTACAATACAGATATTCGTAGCATCGGAATCCACATCAATTAGAAGAGAACATTCCTTTTGCAATCCTTTTGCTACAAATATATTTGCTAATGGAACAGAGTTTATTGTGACATAAGGTTCTATTTTAACACTCTTTAATGGCTGCAAATATTTCTCTTTTATAAGTTTATCTCTTCCAACTACTAACATCACTTTGCTTTGACCCTGGGCATTGATATTTAGAACACTATGTGAAAAAACAACATCGCTTTGAGAATACGGCAGCTGTTTTAAAGCATGATATTTAGTCATTTCCTTTATCTCTTTGGGATCTTTAGTAGGAAAAGTATAATAATTTATCGAAATTTTACCTCGTGGAATTGCACAGATGACACTTTCTTTTTTTTGAATTGAACTTTTGAAATAATTTTTAAAAACATTTACATCTAAAGCTTCACGGCGAAAAATAGCTCCTTCTCGAACATTTATTACACCATCTTTAAATTCCCCCTGAGCAATTTTAATAAAAAGGCCATCTACTTCTAATGCCAGCATTCTACTCTGCGAACTCTTCTTTAGTATTATAGATTATATTATCATCCGGATTAGATATACTGGGACCATTTGATAAGATGCTATAATCTACACCTTCATCTATTCCTTCATATTCATAGATATTACCCCAAGGGTCAACAATAGAATCTTCTTTGATTTTAACTCTTTTGACATAGGGACCATTCCAATGCATTTCATACTCTTCTGTATCATAACCTGCTAAACCCTGTGTCTTGTCCCACAGCTGGTTTAATGCAGAAGGGTACCTTCCAAAATCCATTTCGTACATATCTAAAGCTGCAGAAATTGAACCTTTAATCTCAGCTTCTGCCCTTTTAATCCTCGCTTCCTGAGTCCTGCCTGTTAAATTCGGCAAAACAGTAGCAACCAATATCCCCATAATTATTACTACAATTAAAAGCTCAATTAATGTAAAACCCCTTTTCACCTTCCACCTCCTTTTTATTTGATAATCTCATTCAGCTTAAACAACGGGAGCAGCATTCCTATAACAATCATTCCAACTACAAAACCTATAATCATAATCAGTACAGGTTCTATAAGTTGAGTAGCTATTTTAAGCGTATAATCCAATTTTTTCTCATGCATATTTGCAACATTAATCAATGATTCATCAAGCTTCCCCCCTTCTTCGCCTATGGCAATAATATCCTGCACCAATGGAGAAAATAATTCTTTTTTTTCCAAAGCTTTACTTAAAGACATTCCCTCTTTTACTAATGTTCTTACTTCTGCCATAGGTCTTTTAAAATCTTCCATATTTAAAACTAATTCCGTATTTTCCATTGCTTGAAGGATAGGAACACCACTTTGCAATAAAATTCCAAGTGTTCTTGAAAAACGAAGCGTTTCCGACTCTTCAATTATTTTTTTAACTACTGGAGTTTTTAGAAGTATTCTATCCAGATAAACTTTTTTCTCGGGGTCACTTCTAGCCTTTTTTAAAAAATACACGCTTGAAATTACGCCTGCAATTATAAAAGGCCAGAATTTTTGAAAAAAACCGCTAACAACAAGTATTATCCGTGTAGGAAGAGGAAGAACACCTCCCATATCAATAAAAATCTGTGAAATCTTAGGAATAACAAATGTGAGAAGTATAAACACCGTTATTATCCCCATAATGGTTATCATTAACGGATATATTGACGCCGTTTTAATCTTTGTCAGTAGTTCTTCATCTCTTTGAAACAATTTCCCCGCCTCTTTTAAAGTTCTGTCTAAATTACCACTCATCTCTCCGGTTTTAACAAGAGCAGGTAAAATAGACGGGAAAATATTCTTATACTTGTCTATCGCAGTATAGAAATTTGATCCGCCTTTAATTCCATTTGCAATTTCATTCATTATTCTGCCCAAGCTCTTCCCTCTAAACTGCTTGCTCAATATCTCAAGCGCTCTTAAAAGAGGAACTCCTGAATCAAGAAGATCAGCAAGCTGAGTAACAAAAATTACCAAATCAGATGTTTTGACCTTTTTCTCGGATAAAGAATACTGCTTGGTTTGTGAAACAGCTGCTGCATCTTCAGTTAAAGATAATATATAGTAACCTTTGCGGGATAATATTTCGACTGCTTCCGTATCAGATTCAGCTTCTATAATACCGGATTGCATCTCTCCGCTCATCACTTTTGCTTTATAGTGATACTTCATTATTATATCTTAATGAGAGAAACTATTCTCCAGATGCTACCCGGAGAACTTCTTCGGGAGTCGTAATACCTGATTTTATCTTCTCCCATCCATCCATTTTCAAGGTATGCATCTTTTCTAATTTAACAGCCTCCTCCTTTATTTGCCTTGCAGAAGCATGAGAAGAAATTAATTCTCTGATTTCATCACTTATAACCAGAAATTCATAAATAGCCGTTCTCCCTTTATAACCGGTATGCAAACATTCATCACATCCTTTACCCTGATAGAATTTAATACCGGCATCCTCTTCTTTAGCACCAAATACTTTTAGGACTTTTTTATCTATCGGAACTTCTCTTTTACATTTGTTACAAATTACCCTTACTAACCGTTGAGCTATAATGCCATTAATTGTAGAAGCAATCAAAAAAGCCTCGATTCCCATATCTAAAAGACGTGTCACACCAGAAGCAGCATCATTAGTATGAAGAGTTGAAAACACCAAATGCCCTGTTAATGAAGATCTTATAGCTATCTCTGCAGTTTCTACATCTCTAACTTCTCCAATCAATATTACATCGGGGTCATGCCTTAATATTGAACGCAATCCTCTTCCGAATGTCAGGTCAATTTTGGAATGAACCTGAATCTGTGTAATACCTTTTATCATATATTCAACAGGGTCTTCTATCGTAATGATTTTCCGATCTGGTGTATTTAATTTCTGAAGACAGGTATATAAGGTAGTGGTTTTACCGCTCCCGGTAGGACCTGTCACAAAAATTATTCCATTAGGAGCTGTAATCCATTGCTCTAAAATTTCACTATCACGGTCCGACAAACCGAGATCTTTTAAACTGTATATAATATTCTTACTCAACACTCTTAAATCAATGCTTTCACCATGTGGTGTCGGCAATATAGAAACACGTAAATCATATTCTTGTTTTTTATGTTTAAAGAGAATCCTTCCGTCCTGAGGAAGTCTTTTTTCTGCAATATTCAAACTCGCCATAACTTTTATCCTGGATATAATGGCAGCTTGAAACTGCTTAATACCCGAAGGCAACGGAGTGTTATACAGTAAACCGTCGATTCTATAACGCACTGTAATATCATCTTCAAAAGGTTCTATATGAATATCGGTTGCTCTCTCCTCAACCGCTCGGGTTAAAATTTGATTCACAAAATTTATAATAGAAGAATCTGCAGCTTCTTCTTCCACATCCACAGACGCAGATACCTCTTCCGCCGGGGCCTCTTCTTGCTTTAATAACCCTTCAACTGTCCCTGCTCCAAGGCCATAAGTATTCCGTATAGCATCCATAATACTATCTTCATTCGCAAGGTACGGACGCACATCAACATTAAGCAGCATTTTTAAATCATCCATAACTTGAACATTAAGCGGGTCGCCTAAAGCAATTTCCAAAACACCGTCTTCTACAGCAAAGGGCATTAATTTATAGTGCAATGCAAATTTTGCCGGAACTTTTTTCACTGCCTCGGGATTTATTTCGGTTTTTTTCAGGTTTATATGCTCTACCCCTAACTGCTTGGCTAAAATTTTAAATACATCTTCTTCTTTGGCAATTTTTAATTTCACTACAGAGGCAGCTAAAAAATCACCAGTTTTTTTTTGGTGGGCCAATGCTTTTTCAAGTTCTTCTTCTGAAATTATACCGGCGTTTACCAGAATGCGCCCAATTAACCGTTCCTCTCTTTCTGTTTGCATGATATATTTATTTTCCAACAACAACCCGCTAAAGTCAATATAAGAAATTTTATGTTTTATAAAAAAATATCGCAAACAAAGTAATTCATATAATACGCATAATACGCAATTGGACAAAATAAAATAATTGACTAACCATATAGGGAGTAATAAAATAAATAATTGATGAAAAACGAAAAAGGTATCTTAATTATAGAAGTTTTAATCGGAGTTATCATTTTAAGTATTCTGGTTACTTCTGTCATTTATGGATTAGAGCAAACTTTTAAAGCATTCAACAAAGCAAATGAAGTCACTAAAACAACATACTTGGCAGAAGAATTATTGAATAAAGCAATCCTACAACCTGAAAGTTTAGATGAAGATGGAAAGTTTACCCCCCCCCAGCCTGAAAGTTTAGATGAAGATGGAAATTTTAAACCCCCTTTTAATAACTATGAATGGAAAATTACCAGAGAAATAGACCCTCAAAATACAGATTTCATTAAAGCTACTGCAGTTATTAGAAACAAAAGAAGTGGTGAATTCTATGCTCAATTATCAAGTTTTATCCAGGAAAAAGAAAAGACAGAATAAAGGATTCACCCTTATAGAACTACTGGTAGCAATTACTCTTCTATCAATAGTACTGGGGCTTTTTTATTCCACCTGGTGGATAAGCGTTAAAACAACAAAAAGGACCCATGAAATCGCACAAAAATATATGGGGGCGCGGGTATTCTTAAATGCTTTAGCCACTGAATTAAGGTCATCTTTTGACATGAGTTATGCTGACTATCCCAATTTCTACTGGGGGCCTGATGAAAATAATCCGGAAAGAAAAAAACTGGAATTCTGGGTAACCGCTCCCGATGAAATTCCGGTAATATATACCTATCCTTTTTACATACATAGAGTTACTTACTATTTTGATGAAGAAAACGGGAAAAAAGTTATTTCTAAACGAGTAGAAGCATTGGATAACTCATTTCCACCAATTGAGGGGCCTGTTTTAGAAGGCGATTTCAATATTGATATAGAAGTTATACAAGGTAAAACAGAAGAACACCCCTTGCCTGAAAAAGTTATCGTTACCATCATATTGGAAGATAAATATCCTATAAGAAAAGAAATCTCTATATATGAACTTAAACAATCGGAATATGAAACTGAATAAACAAGGCCAGATTTCGATAATAATACTCTGGGCAATGATATTATTTATTTTTATTGCTCTTTCATTCGCCAAAAGAGCATCTCATGAAGTTAAAATGGTCCTCTCAACTAAAGAAAGAGTTCAGGGACATTTTTTAATCTGGGATACATTTAAAACTATAGAAAAATTGTTAAAAAATGACGAAAGAACAGTTGATTCTCTGCAAGACCGATGGGCAAAATTAAAAGACAACTATTTGAAAGAAGGTACAACAAAAGAAGGAAGCTGGGAAATT
>CAZLTA010000097.1:0-5733 GCA_964562345.1 uncultured Planctomycetia bacterium | reverse complement strand
TATCACTTTCCTGCAATTCATCCATAACTACCAACCATTGACCTAAATTAGGCACAATAAATATGCTTAAAAAAATAAAAAAAGCAAGAAGTATAACCAAAACAGTTAATGTCTTCTTGCCGGTAAATTTATTATATTTTTTCATTCCCACTTTATCACTTGCCATTCCTATCCCTTTTCTGTTATTCTTATCTAATGTTACGTCTAATTCATCTAAAGATTTGACTAATTATGTATTAAGCAATATTGCAATAACTCCAAAAACTGCCTCAATTCCCATCAGCACCAACACCAGATTCCTTTCACTGATCCCGCCACTTATTTTCATAATCAACTGCCCCAAACCTTTCGGTCCGTCATCAGGACAATATAATTTTCCATCTTTGTAAACCCCAAAACTATAAGGAAATCGATTCTTGGCTTTAATTATAAAATCAACAAGATATGGTATTATTATGATTGCTCCCGCTGTCTCATAATTACCGACAATAACTGCACTGGCAATAACTGCTCCAATAGTTAAAGTCCCCACATCCCCCACCAGTATCTTAGCCGGATACCAGTTATAATATAAAGTTGCTATTAATGCCCCCATAGCTGCCATTAATATTACTAAAGAAGTAGTCAACCCATTCAAATAAGCAATGATTGTCAGTGACCCAACCGCCACAACTCCCATCCCTACTTCTAAACCATTAAACCCGGCCAGCATGTTCACCGCATTAGCTGCCCCGGTAACCCCCAAAGGCACAAAAACCAGAGGGTAAAAGAGACCAAAATTCATCTCCCCTATAAAAGGAATTCTCATCATACTGTATCCTTCTTTAAGGGCTATTAAAGGCAAAGCTGCAAATACCGGCATAACCGCCTTGATCCATTTATTCATTGAAATTAAATCATCAAAAACTCCGATTATAACTACGATTAATATCGTCGCTAATACCGCCAAAACTGAAGTTAAATTTACCGAGAGGAATATATCAAAAAAAGTTCTTAAAAAAATAGTAAAAACTATTCCTGCTCCGAAACCGGCAGCTATAACCAACCCACCCATTTCGGGAATCTCCTCCTGTTTCTTACTATTCATATTTTTTCCTACAATCCCTGCCTTCTTCAAGCGAGGGATTACTATGGGAAATCCTACAAAACTAACTGCAAATGATACTATAAAAGTTAGAAATATCATATACTTTTCCTTTCTGCTTTTCTGTAATTATGAAACTATCTTAATAAATGACCCTGTGGCAAGCCACAGAGAATTCTCAAGTTAAAAATATTTCAAATCAGACTACCATATACCCTCAAATTTACCGTACCATTATTATATTACCCTATTTTTATATATTACAACAAAACTATTCAAAAATCCTCTTTTGCACCATTCGGTGTCCTCATACTCTTACTTCTAAATTTATAAACCATAAAAGTTCTATTATCTTTCCCTATTCTCTTTTGCTTAAAAAAACTGAACCTGGTGAATCTAGCTTTATTAAAATTCCAACTACCACAAATAAAGGAACTAAGATAAGTAGTAGATACCCACGGGTATACCCGTGGGTATCTACTACTTTTCTATGGATTATGCTGAAATAGAAAGCCCTGCCTTTTTTACTTGCTCTTCTATCCATCTATAGGTAATTTCCAGTCCTTTTATTAATGGCACGGATGGCACCCAACCCAATTTTTCTCTTATCAACCTGTTATCAGAATTTCTACCTCTTACACCAAGCGGTCCTGGCACATGTTTTATAGAAAGTTTTTTGCCTGCAATCTCCATAACAATTTCAGCTAATTGGTTTATAGTTACCATTTCCTCTGAACCGATATTCACAGGGCCAATCCAATTAGAGCGCATTAATCTTAGCGTTCCTTCGAGACATTCATCAATATATAAAAAAGATCTTGTCTGTTTCCCATCACCCCATATCTCTATTTCTCCTCCATTAGTAGCTATGGCAACCTTCCGACAAAGGGCTGCTGGTGCCTTTTCTCTTCCACCACACCAGGTTCCCTCAGGACCAAATATATTGTGATAACGGGCAATTCTCACCTCCAATCCGTAATTCCTGTGGAATGCAAGGTATAGGTGCTCACTAAAGAGCTTTTCCCATCCATATTCACTATCAGGAGCGGCAGGATATGCAGAATCCTCTGAGCATTTGGGATTATCAGGGTCTAACTGGTTATATTCAGGATATATGCATGCAGAAGAAGAATAAAAAATCCTTTTTATATTTCTTTTGTAACAGGCGTCAAGCATATTCAAGTTAATTACCGCTGAATTATGCATAATATCTGCATCATTTTCACCTGTAAATACAAATCCTGCACCACCCATATCTGCGGCAAATTGATAAACTTCATCAAATCTTATATCAGTAACATACCTGCAGGTATTCGGATCCCTTAGATCACCAATCACAAAATCATCAGCCTCTGTTGGACTAAATTCTGGATATTTTAAATCTACACCCCTGACCCAAAAACCCTCTTTTTTGAGCCTCTTTACAAGATGGCTTCCAATAAAACCACCTGCACCACAAACTAATGCCTTTTTCATAAAACCTCCTTTCATTTATTTATTAAATTCCAACAAATAAAACGCTTACAGTGAAGAAATGAGCGTTTCGTAGATTTGTAATATACGGTTCTTGCTAAAATTCTCTACAGCATATTTTCTCGCATTCATAGATAGAGTCTCTCGGTAGTCATGAAATTTTTTTAACTCTGTAATTGCTTTGACGATTCCTTCAATATCATGAGGTTGAACACATACACCGCAATTTGCATCAATAATAATCTTTGCGACCTCTGATGAAGAATCAGCCAGGCCAAGTATCGGCTTCCTGGCCGCCATACAGCTGTATAATTTCGACGGAACTGATAAAGAAGATTTACTTTCATCTAATGGCACAATAAGGACATCAGCAGATGCAAGGAGATAGGGAACTTCGGAATAGGGCTGGAACGGTAGAAACATCACATTCCGCAAGGCAAGTTTATCAGCCTTTTCCTGTAAAGATTGTTTCTTTAATCCTTCCCCTACAACTACAAAGAGAATATCCCTTTCTTCTTTTAATAAATATGCAACATCCAGAACTCGTTCCAGGCTCAAGAAACCACTAACAGTAATAGTGCCTGAATACATGATTACAAATTTATTATCTAAAGAAAATTTCTTAGCTATACTGTTATTTTTTGGAAGTGGCTTTAAAAAATCTGTATCTACCCAGTTTGGAATAACCTTTGTCTTTTCTGGATTCACTCCTTTATCTTCTAAATTTTTCTTGAAACCTTCACTAATCACAACTAAAATATCGGAGTTTCTATATACCCACTTTTCAAAATGCTTCGCTATTTTGATGATAAAAGGATTTTTTAAGTTCCCCGACTCTATTACCAGATCAGGATGTATATCCTGGACATTTACTATAATTTTTGTATCTTTTAACCTTTTTGCTAATATACCAGTAAGCCCCAGCTGTAAAGGTGGCAAACGTAAAAATAAAATGTCTCCTTTCTGAATCCTTGCAATATTTAACACAGTCCAAAAGATATAAAAATTCCATGCAAGAAGCCTTGCCAATGGACGATTGCCTGAGTTAGTCCAGAATCTTTTTATAAGAAAGCCATCTCTTCTCTCTTCTAAATAGATACGTTTTTTATACTTTATTTCATTCTTTTGTATTGGAAGTGTTGTTATAACAGACACATTGTGCCCTTTTTGTGCAAGATATGAAGCTAATTCGCTCATCAAGATAGGTGCACTTCCAAAATCCGGCAAAAAATACATCGTATGAATGATAATTCTTATCACATAACCCCCTTCTTTTGCCATTTTTGGCACTGTATGTAAGTAAAAAGCGGTGCTGAAAAAAGCCAAACAGCACCGTAAAATGCAAAGGTCGATTCAGTAATAGATAGAACTGAAAAAAACGCAACTAGAGCAGGTATTTCAAGTGGTAGGTTGAAATGTTTTTCCTTCGGACCCAGGTAGAAATACATTATAGAAATCCAGACACTTATAAGGGCAGCTACAAAAGGTATACCACCTATTATGCCAGCTTGAGTGAACGAATGGAGCAAGGCATTGTGCATATGCTGGCCCTCTAAAAAGATCCTATCAGCATGAAACCCGTAGCCTAACAATGGCGAACTCATAAAGAGCCTCCTGCCTTCCGGCCAGACACCGACGGTTCGACCACTTAAAGTAGAAACACTGGGTATTTTCTCTATTAAAATGGTCCAGAAGGCCTGGTAAAAGCTGGTAAGACCAAGCAATAGAAGTAAAAACATAATAAAGATTACCGAAACGAAAAATATCTTTCTTCCTTTATGTAAGAAGAGGATTACAATTGCTCCTGCACCAAAGGCCAGAATCGCTGCGCGGCCCCTTGAAAAAACAAGAATGAACAAGAAAAAGAAAAATAGTAAAAGCAGGATGGTTTTACCCCACCATTTTTTTTCCCTCCATAGCATGGCTAAGGCTCCAAGCGCCGCCACGCCAGCGTATCTCCCAAGTCCTGTAGGGCGTGTCCCAGGCATTCCTAATATCTCAACTCCAGCCGCGATACCACCTGTGCCTTCGTAAGGTCTTCCAACCAGAAAATCACCAGAGGTTACTAATGGAACCATGCCTATCTTAAAGATCAGAAAGGCAAATAAACCGACTGTAAGAATAGCAGCGATAATCCAATTAATAATAATCAGACGAGAAAGAATAGCTGAAGGATCAGGCATTGAAAAGATTAACCAGAGCACAATGAGAACAGAAACATACTGGATGGCCCAATAGAGGGCTATAAGTGGCTCAAGTGATAAGAAAATAGACGAGAAAATACCAACTATTGCATAAAGCACCAATAAACCCAAAGGGCCCTTGAAAAACTTTAAAGAAAGAGAATGTCGAGCCAGTAGCATAATAATGGCCAGGTAGGCAGCCACAGGCGGTAAAAAAGCGCGGAGCCCATGAAATAGATCGAGAGCCCCGCTTGGGAAACCTGGTGCAATTAATCGCTCGATGCCGGTATTGTAACCGCCCCAGAGCATGAGCCAGAGGAATAAACTTATTATTAATATTTTTTTTGATGTTTGATTAGAAGCATACTTCATAATTTGAGAACCTCTTGATAGGTTTTTAAGAGATGATCACCCGACCGGTCCCAATGATATACCTCTTCGGCACGTTTACGTGCTGCCCTTCCCATTTGGTAACGCAGTTCTCCGTCTTTATAAAGGCGTTCCAACGCATTTGCTATATCCTGTATGGCCTGCTCCGGGGAATAGGGTTTAATTTTTATACCACACTCTTCTGTAATGTGCAAACCGGGGCCGGCGATATCTAAACATATGACAGGTTTGCCAGCAGCCATGGACTCTACCACTACTGCTCCACCACCATCTCTTAAACTGGGAAATAAAAATACATCACAATTGGTCAGTGCTTTTAAAAATTCTTCCCGCGGCATCCATTTTTTAAATTGGACTTTCTCTTGAATTTTTAATTTGGAAACAAGACTTTGTAAATGGGAAAATTCTGTACCATTGCCAATAATAGTAAATTCGGTATCCGAAACTTTATCTGAGAATATTTTAAATGCCTTTATTGATAAAGAAAAACCTTTGATTGCTAAAAGTTTTCCAGCCGATAGAACCTTAAATTTATTATCATCTTTTTTTTCAATTTTTTTAATTAAATCCAAATCTTCTGTCGATATACCATTAACAGGAAAG
>CAZLTA010000096.1:0-5769 GCA_964562345.1 uncultured Planctomycetia bacterium | reverse complement strand
GCCAGTATAAATGATGATCGTGGAATAATTTTACATTCATTATTGCTGATATCTTAGCATCTTTAAACCATGGATATTTTTTAAAGGGGAGAAAATACTCTTCTCCTTTTAATAATATCCAAAATCCATGTTCAGAAATATTAGTTATTTCCGGTTTTAAGATGTTTTTCCCATTCTTTAATAATTTCATTTTTACGCTTTTCAACCGTCTTTTGTAAAAAATTCAGCTGTTTTTTAGAGAACCCCGCATAACTTGCTAATGAAATTATCGGTTCCAGCCAAAATTTTGCTTCTCCATCAGGAGAAACAACATGAATATGAATTCTATCTTCTTCTTTAGAAAAAAAATGAAATCTATACTTTCCTTCTTTGAATACAGTTGGACTCATACATAAATGATATTATAACAAATCATAAAATTTTACAATAATAAATCATTTTCCTCGTCATTTCACTTCGCCTCCACTTGCGAAAAGAAACAGCAACCCTGCAATTTCAGGAATAAAAATCTTTCTATCTTCCCAAAGAATATACTTTTATTAAATGGAGGTGGCGGGAATCGAACCCGCGTGTTTACGAAAGAAATCCTGAGCGTCTACATGTATATCCTTTTATTTAAATTCACTCACCTAACTTCAAAAGGCAGAATTTAGATAAGCATATCCTGCGTAAATCTTACTCTTTCACCCACAGGCAAAATGAAAGAGGCATCCTGCTTTCCGAACCTCAGACAAGGTCACAGGCGAACCTTAAAGAGGCCTCTCTCTTAACAGAGAGAGAATGAGACGCAACCAGCGTCGTTTATTCTTTTTGCCAGGTTTTTAACGAGGCCTCCCGGCAACCTCGGCATGCAGCTTCAAGACTCAAATCATAAGTCGAGTCCATTCACCCCCATATTTTCAAAGAACACTCTTTTTACTACTCTATATATAACACTTCACCTGTGCTTTTTCAACTCCTGCTGGATTTCTTTATTCTGGGCTTTTTTCTTCAAGTCTTCCCTTTTATCAAAAAATCTTTTACCGCGCGCTAAGGCAAGCTCCAATTTAGCCAATCTGCTTTCCTTAAAATAAACTTTTAAAGGGATAAGAGTAAAACCTTTCCGCTGGACATCATTGAAGAGGCGGATAATTTGATTTTTATGCAAAAGCAATTTCCTGACTCTGATAGGATTGGACGTTTTGTCTGCCGAGAATTTATAAGGGTTGATATGAAAATTGAAAAGAAATGCCTCCCCGTTTTCAATCCGGGCAAAACTGTCGTTTAAAGTAGCTCTGCCCTCTCTTAAAGACTTAACCTCGCCGCCTAAAAGAGATATCCCCGCCTCAACTGTATAAATTATTTCGTAGTCTCTTCCGGCTTTTCTGTTTGTAACAACGGCTTTTTCCATCAACCTTTATTCTGATGAGTAAAATGTTTGATTAAACATTCCCTATCAACCTCAAGCTGGGAGCAGATTGCATCTTCATTGATAAAGACCTTTTCCCCCCTCAACATCTGCTGAATCAAAAAGGAAATCGACTTACCGTATAAATAGCCCCTGAAATCAGGTATATATATTTCATAACGCAAAAACTTTCCTCCGAATGTAGGCGATGTCCCTACATAAAGCAAAGCGGGCAGCTGCTTTTCTTTTATAATCACTTCTCCGATATAAACACCTTTCTTGAGCCGGAATTCACAGTTTGTCAATATATTGGCCGTAGGAAAGCCTAATCTTCTGCCTCTGCCTTCACCCGGAACAACACGGCCGCTCAACTTCGGAAATCTGCCCAGCATATATGAAGCACTTTCTATATCGCCGTCAATCAATGCTTTTCTGATTCTGGAACTGCCGACCTTTGCCCCTTTCATTTTTAAAAACGGCAGGACATAAAGCCTGAAGTTATATTTCCCCGCCAGCTCCTCAAGTAAATTAATGTCTCCTTCCTTATTTTTACCGAATCTGAAATCCTCCCCGATAACAATCAAAGAAGGAAAAAATTTCTTGTAGATAAACTTTTCAAAAAATTCAACTGCACTATAGGAAAGTAATTTTTCATTGGTTTCTAAAATATAACAATAATCAATGTCCAACTCCTGCAGCTCAGAAATTTTATCTTCAATTGAAGTAAGTATTGTAAAAGGAGTTTGGGGATGTAAAATCTCCTCCGGGTCCGGTGATAAAGTAATTACAATATTCTTCAATCCTGATTCACTCGATAAAGACTTTAATTCCTCGAGAATCATCCTGTGGCCGATATGAACTCCGTCAAATACGCCTATTGTTAAAGCTGTATTTTTAATATCGAAACTTTTAATTTTATTCTCGTCTAAAATTATCATTTCGCAATCGAATCCCAGATTTTATCCACCCTCATTATGTAGTTTTCTGAATCCGAATCATTCATTATCTTATCTAAATTGAAAGCGTCATCTATTTTAAATCCGCCGACTGATGTCCGAACCATTCTGGAAAGATGCGCGGGATAGCCAAGTTTTAATCCGAAATCTACACAGAGCTGCCTGATATACATCCCCCGTGAACATTTGGTATTAAAGACAATCCGGGGAAGATTTATATCTTTAATCTCCAGTTCATAAATCTTAACCTTGCGCGGTTCTCTGGGAACCTGGATACCTAACCTTGCAAGTTTATAAAGCCTCTTCCCCCGGTATTTAACTGCAGAATACATCGGAGGAACCTGTTCTATTTCACCAACAAAAGAATCCGCTGCATTTTCAATCTCTGCTTTGTTTAATTTCAGATACCCCTCATCTTTGGCCTTATCAACCACCTCGCCTGCCAGGTCTCCTGTAGTAGTGGAAAATCCCAGCGTCATTTCTGCAAAATAAGTTTTATCCAGGCCTATAATCTTCTGGGAAAGTTTGGTCGCTTTACCAATCATTATTATCAAAAGCCCTGTTGCCAGAGGGTCTAAAGTCCCGCCGTGGCCTACTTTCCTAATTTTAAACCTCCTGCGGACAAAATCCACCACATCATGAGAAGTAATGCCCGCAGGCTTATTTACTAATAGAATTCCGTTTAACAGCATTTCAACCCCTGAGATATTTTTTGATTTCTTTTAAAACTCTGCTCACAGATACATCCAGGCTTCCTTTAATTCTGCACCCCGCTGCCATCCTGTGCCCTCCCCCGCCGAAAAACGCAGCAATTTTATTGACATCTACTTTTTTATCTTTGGAACGGAAACTGACCTTGACCACGTCATTACCCGCCTCCTGAAAAACAACGGCTGCTTTTACACCCTTTATGCTCCTTACAAAATCAATAACACCCTCTAAATCCTCCGGCTTAACTTTATATTTTTTCAAATCATCTCTTCTGATACTAACCCAGCCGATACCGTCTTTCTCTTTCAGGTGCAAAAGGCTGTTTCCAATTATATGCAGCCTTTCGATACTGTTATTTTCAAAAAGCTGATTATAAACTTTATTGGGGTCAACCCCGTTAAGCAGTAAATCAGCGGCTATCCTATGTGTTTTAGGGCGCGTATTTTCATAACGGAATGAACCAGTATCCGTTAATATCGCTGTATACATCAAGAGAGATGTTTTATAATCCAAAGCAACATTAAATATTTCAAATAACGAATAAAGCATTTCTCCCACACAGGATGAATTTTCATCTATCCAGTTTAAGTCTCCAAATTTGCTGTTGCTTATGTGATGGTCGATATTAATAACTAATTTTGCCTGTTTCAGGAATTTCTCCATCCCGCCGATTCTTTCCGGATTGGCGGAATCCAGAGTTATAAAAACATTTATATCTTTTATCTCAGTTACATCTTTATTCAGAACTTTTATGCGTTTTAAAAAAGGGAGGAAGCTTAAGTTTTGCGGGACAGCATCGCCGTTTATTATCCTTACTTTTTTGCCCAGTTTCTTGAGCAGGCAGTACATTAATAATGCACTGCCTATCGCATCACCCTCGGGATGGATATGCGTTGTAATTAAAAAATTATCGTTTTCTAAAATCTTATTTTTAATCCTGTTTAATATCTTCATCTTTCAACTCATCTAATATCCTTTCCACCCTTAAGCTCTCCTCAAGTGTATCGTCAAAATAGAACTTAATCTCGGGCGTAAATTTCATCTTCATCCTTTGAGCCAGGAGTTTCCTGATATATCCGGATGCGCTGTTTAACCCTTTCTGAATATCACTTTTTTTAACACTGCCTTCGATTGCGGTATAGTAAACGCGGGCGATTTTCAAATCCGGAGCAATACGCACCCTGGTAACCGTGACAAATCCTATACGGACATCTTTAATCTCCAGAAGCAGTATCTGGCTTATTGCCTTCTTAAGATGCTGGGCTGTTTTTTCTATTCTGCTCATTTTAAAAAACTAAAATTATAGTTAATAACATACAACTGTTTCAAGCTGCCGAACATGCTCACAATATTATCCTCTTTTCCTTAAGAGACCCTGTACCGGGAATATGAACCTCGATTTCAAGGCAGTCTATCCACATCGCCTTTACTCAGCAGTTTTTTCAAATAATCTGTTTCTTCCTCTCTATTTTTAATCCTGCCTTCAATTTTAGCGCGCAAAACTTTACTCAACACATCCCCTACATAAGGGCATTCTGGAACCCCCAGCTTCTTAACATCTTCCCCCGTAATTTCCAGCGCTATTTTAGAAATCTTATCGATATAAAACCTTAAATTATTTTTAGCCTTACCCCTGCTTATTAAATACAAATATAATATTGCATATAAATCAAAGTTATTTAATTTATCATATATCTCCACTTTACTCAACCGTTTTGAAATAGAATTCAGTAATTCAGCTGCATCCATATTTTCAAACTCCGTAATTATTTTTCTCTGGTCCTTCCTGAGTTCTAAAGCACCGGCTATTAAGTTAATCTGATTTGAAGAAGCATCTTTTAAAATAATCATTAAAGAGAGCATCCAGGGATACTTCAGTTTGGAATTTTTCTTTAATTTATCCCATTTCTTAAGCAAAGCTGTTTTTTCTTCTGTAAGCTCAACATCATGGAAAAGAGCATACTCCATTCCCAGCTGCCAGAGCATCGCAACAGGCCGGACAGCATTTTCTTCTTTTAATGTCCTTAAAAATTCTGCCCCCAATCTTTGGACGCTCAGCGTAGAAAACACATCCTGCTCAACTGCCTCCTTAAGCTGTGCGGAAGTTTGCTTATCAAATGCAAAATTAAACCTCATTTTATACCTGACAGCCCTTATTATCCGGGTAGGGTCGTCATAAAAACTTTTGGGGTGCATTACTCTGATCACCCCTCTCTTTAAATCATCAAAACCTCCTAAATAATCAATCAATTCGGCAAACTTCCCGTTTTTAACCTTAAGAATTAAAGTGTTTATCGTAAAATCACGCCTCCTGATATCTTCCTCTAAAGCAGCCGGGCTCACATCGGGCAAAGCTCCCGGGTATTGATAAATTTCCTTCCTGGCCCGGGCAATATCCACATCAAATCCTTCCAATATAAACTTAGCAGTCAGAAAAGATGTTTCATCAACATTTACTTCAAAGCGCGATTCTACAGATTTCGAAAACTCATCCAGGCGGGAATCTATGAGAAAATCCAAATCAATCGTCTCTCTGTTCAATATCAAATCCCTGACAGTCCCCCCGGCAAGATAGAGTTCAATGCCCAATTCTTCAGATATAGAGTACAGTTTGTCTAAAACACTCCTTAAAGGAGGCATCAGCTTTTTATTCAGCAAATCTAAATCTATTTTCATGGCCGCGGATGATATTTTTTATGAACTTGTTTCAGATAC
>CAZLTA010000095.1:0-5868 GCA_964562345.1 uncultured Planctomycetia bacterium | reverse complement strand
CAAAATGAAAGTAGGCCAGTTTACCAGAGAACTTATGGTTCAGGAATATAAGGATAAAATACAAACGGCAGACTTTTTACTCTTTGCCAATTTTAAAGGCATAGCTGCTGACGGCATGAGGTTGATTCGTTCTAAATTAAAACAGTCCTCAGCCGGTGTGATAGTTGTCAGAAACAATCTCTTCAAACGTATGTTGACAGAATTAAAGATGCCCGGGCTTCTGGACTATGTTGATGGAGAACTTGCTATTGTATATGGAGCGGATGACCCTATAAATGTTACAAAACAAATCCAGGAATTGAGTAAAAGCATAGATGGATTCGTTATTAAAGGGGGATTTATTGAACATAAAGTTTTAGCAGCCGGCGATGTTAAAAAAATTGCTGCTATCCCTCCCAGGGAAGTATTGTTAGCGCAGCTCGTCAGTCTTATTAAATCGCCTATTTCGAATTTAGTATTTGTACTTAAAGGGAATATTCGGTCATTAGTGAGTATTATAAAACAAATTAAGGAAAAAAAAGAATCGTAAACAAGGAGGTAAAAATGGCGGAAAATACTCAGAACGAACAGGAGGTAAAAGAGGAAACAGGAGGTGCAGTTCAACAGGAAGAAAAACAGGAAGAAGCCGGAGAAGTTAAACAGAAAGAAAAAAAAGAGCCGGCTGCCGCTGTTAGCGAGAAGGAAACCGGAATTATCAATTCCATCGAATCTCTTTCTGTTATGGAACTGGCCAATCTTGTAAAAGCATTGGAAGAAAAGTTTGGTGTTACTGCTTCTATGCCTTTTATGGGGGGTGCAGTTTCTCAAACAGCTGGGGCTGCTGCCGGAGTTGAGGCGGAAGAGAAAACTTCATTCGATGTTGTGCTTACTGAAATCGGAAGCAGCAAGATACAGGTAATTAAAGAAGTAAGAAGCGTTACAAGTTTGGGGTTAAAAGAAGCCAAGGATTTAGTTGAGTCTGCACCGAAGGCTGTTGTTTCCGGTGTAAAAAAAGAGGAAGCAGAAGAAATTAAGAAAAAATTGGAGTCCGTTGGTGCAAAGGCTGAATTGAAGTAAATAACCTTAACCCGCTTATTTCATAAGATATACAAAATGGTAAATACGGATTACCCCGATAATCAGATTAAATCGTGTAACGATTTAATCTATCTGCCCTTCGCCCTCTGCAATCCACAGGATTGCGAGGATTTAGTCCCGGAAATCTCAAGGAGATTTCTCGGGAGCCCTAAAGGACGCCCTGCGGGCAGGCGAATATTTCATGATATTTATGAAATATTCGGGTTAAAAATAAGTCTTTCAGGCTGGTTAAATATAAGGAGAGATGTTTAATGGCTAAAAGGTATAGTTTTGCAAAAATTAAATATCCTGTGAAAATTCCGGATTTATTGGATATTCAATTAGTCCCGTTTAAAGAATTTTTGCAGGAAGATGCTGCTAAAACCAGGAGAAAGCACAGGGGACTTGAGGCTATTTTACAAGAGACATTTCCTATTGAGAGTACAGATGGAGCATATCGGCTGGAATATCTTTATTATACAGTCGGAAAACCAAAATATTCTATTTTGGAATGTAAAAAGAAGGATTTTACTTATGCTGTGCCTTTAAAGATAAAAGTGCGGCTGCGTACCCCTGGTGAAACGAGAGAGCAGGAAGTTTTTCTTTGCGACCTTCCCTACATGACGCCTAAAGGAACATTTGTTATGAACGGAGATGAAAGAGTTGTTATTGCTCAGATGCATCGTTCTCCGGGTGTTACGTTTGAGGAAATGACCGAGCTTTACGGTAAAGTTTCCTATCGTGCCAGAGTAGTTCCTTATTATGGAAGCTGGCTGGAGTTTGATTTTGACCAGTACAGGAATTTAAATGTTTATATAGACAGAAGAAGAAAATTCCCTGTTACAGTGCTGCTGCGTGCTTTCGGGATATCTTCTGATGAAGCCATTATTGACAAATTCGGAGGGGTTGAACTTATTACGATTAAAAACCGTTCCAGCTGGAAAGTTGTAATCGGGAAGATTTTGGCAAAGGATATCAAAGACCCTAATACCTCTCAAATTATTATCGAAAAATATGAAACGATAACAAGTTCTCATGTTCAGAGGATTGAAAAAATAGGTATTAAAAAAGTAACAGTTGTAAAAGAGGATATTCCTGAAATTATTAATACAATCAAAAAAGATGCAGCTTCTTCTAAAGAAGAAGCACTTATTGAAATTTTCAGAAAAATGCAGCCGGGTAATCCTGCTACCATCGAGAATGCCGAAGGTTATTTCCAGAGGTCTTTCCTGGACCCTAAAAGGTATGATTTGCAGCGCGTAGGCAGATTTATCATTAACAGAAAGCTGAATATGAAAACCAGCCTGGATAAGCGTACTCTGGATAAAGATACAGTTATACAGGTTGTAGCTTATCTTCTAAAATTGCTCCGTGGAAATGGCGAGCCGGATGACATTGACCATCTGGGTAACAGAAGGATCAGGACAATCGGGGAGCTTCTTCAGGAGCAGTTTAGAATCGGGCTCTTAAGAATTGAAAGAGTATCTCGTGAAAGAATGTCGATATATGATATGGAATCTGCTATGCCTCATCATTTGGTGAATTCAAAATTAATCTCATCATTGATTAAAGATTTCTTCGGCAGAGGCAGTCTTTCTCAGTTTATGGACCAGACCAACCCGCAGGCAGAGTTAACTCATAGAAGAAGATTGAGTGCGCTTGGGCCTGGCGGTTTGGATAGAGAACGTGCAGGATTTGAAGTAAGGGATGTTCATTATTCTCATTATGGAAGAGTTTGCCCTATTGAAACTCCGGAAGGTCCTAATATTGGTTTGATTACTTCGCTGGCGTTATATGCCAGAGTAAATGAATTTGGTTTTCTGGAAACCCCGTATAGAAAGGCAAAAAACAAAAAAGTTACCAACGAAATTGTATATCTGACTGCAGATAAAGAAGACCAGTATGTTATAGCTCAGGCAAATGCAAGATTAAATGATGAGGGAAGTTTTATTAATGAAGAGATTTTTTGCAGATACAAAGACAGTTTTATAAAAGCCAGTCCTGATAAAGTTGAGTTTATGGATGTTTCACCTCAACAGATAATTGGGATTTCAGCAGGATTGATTCCTTTCTTAGAACATGATGATGCTAACCGGGCGCTTATGGGAGCTAATATGATGAGACAGGCAGTGCCGCTATTAGAGGGGAAAGCTCCTTTAGTGGGTACAGGCCTGGAAGCTAAAGCAGCCCGGGATTCAGGCTCAACTGTTATTGCTGATAAAAACGGTGTGGTTCGTTATGTGGATGCGAATAAAATTGTTGTAGGAGGAACAGAGTATAATTTAATAAAGTTTGACCGTTCTAATTCTGACACCTGTATAAATCAGAGGCCTTGCGTTAAAGAAGGCGATAAAGTGGAAGAAGGAGATACTATTGCTGACAGTGCTGCGACGGAGGATGGTGAACTTGCTTTGGGAAGAAATGTTCTGGTGGCATTTATGCCCTGGCGCGGGTATAACTTCGAAGATGCGATTATATTAAGTGAACGCCTGGTAAAAGATGATGTGTTTACATCTCTGCATATGGAAGAATTTGAGGTTGAGGCCAGAGAGACTAAGCTGGGACCTGAAGAAATAACCCGGGATATACCTAATGTCAGCGAAGAATCTTTAAGAAATTTGGATGATGAGGGGATAGTCAGAATTGGTGCTGAGGTAATACCCGGAGATATTTTGGTTGGAAAAATTTCTCCCAAGACAGAATCCGAACTTACGCCTGAAGAAAAACTTTTACGGGCTATATTCGGGGATAAAGCCGGCGATATTAGGGATACTTCTCTTAAAGTGTCGCCCGGAGTTTTCGGGGTAGTTATAGACGTGCAGGTGTTTACCCGTAAAGAAGGAACTACTTTATCTAAAGAAGAAAAAGGCAGGGAACTCAGAGCTATTAAAGTATTGAAAAAAGAATATGAATTAAAAATCAGCCAGCTGCAGCGTGAAAGGATACAAAGGATAGAAAATCTGGTTTTGGGCCAAAAGCTTGGAACTGCTTTGCGTGACATAGATACAGGTAAGGTTTTAATTCCGGAAGGAGTGCCAATATCAGCAAAACATATTAAGAAGCTGGAAAGGTGCGATTTGGATGTCGTTAAATTGTTTAACAACGAGACAACTGAAGATGAAATTGCCAAGGTTTTGAAGTTATATGATGACCAGATTGAAGAAGTTTTTTATGAAAGGGAAATTGAAATAAACAAGATTAAAAAAGGAGATGAGCTTGCTCCCGGAGTTTTGAAGAAAATTGTAATACATGTTGCCAGCAAGAGAAAGATTGTAGCCGGAGATAAAGTAGCAGGCAGGCATGGAAATAAAGGAGTGATATCCAGAATAGTGCTTGAAGAAGATATGCCGTATCTTCCGGATGGTACGCCTGTAGATGTGGTTCTTAATCCGCTGGGGGTGCCGTCCCGTATGAATATCGGCCAGATTTTGGAAACTCATCTTGGATGGGCAGCTAAAATTTTGGGTTTGAAATTTGCTACTCCGGTTTTTGCAGGTATTACAGAACAGGAGATTAAAGAGTCTTTAAATAAAGCAGGATTGCCTGAAGATGGTAAAATCAGGCTTTTTGACGGCAGAACGGGAGAGACATTCGACCAGAAAATCACCGTGGGGTATATTTATATAATGAAATTAAGCCATATGGTGGACGATAAAATTCATGCCCGTTCTATCGGGCCGTACTCTTTAGTTACTCAGCAGCCTTTAGGAGGAAAAGCTCAGTTCGGAGGCCAGAGATTTGGAGAGATGGAAGTATGGGCACTTGAGGCTTACGGTGCTGCTTATACTCTTCAGGAGATGCTTACGGTTAAAAGTGATGATGTTCAGGGCCGGACAAAGATTTATGAATCTATTGTAAAAGGTGAAAGTTCTTTCCAGCATGGCACCCCGGAGTCCTTGAATGTATTATTAAGGGAACTTCAGGGCCTGTCTCTGGATATAAGAATAGTAAAAGAAAAAGAATTCCAGAAAGAATATAAAACAAAAAAGAAGGGTAAAAAAAATGTATAAACAGCCTGACCAATTTGACCATATAAGTATCAGAATAGCTTCACCTGAAGTTATAAAAAGCTGGTCTCACGGTGAGGTGAAAAAACCCGAGACTATTAATTACAGGACATTTAAACCTGAAAAGAACGGATTATTTTGTGAAAGAATATTCGGGCCCAGCCGCGACTTTGAGTGTTATTGCGGAAAATATAAAAGAGTTAAGTATAAAGGCGTTATATGCGACAGGTGCGGGGTTGAGGTTACTCATTCCAGAGTTCGGCGGGAGCGTATGGGGCACATTGATTTGGCAACTCCGGTTGTACATGTGTGGTTCTGGAAAGTTTTACCTTCCAGAATAGGGACTATATTGAGTATGACGATAAGAGAACTGGAAAGGATTATATATTATGAAGAATATGTTGTAATAAATCCGGGAGATACGCCTTTAAAGAAGAAAGAGCTTTTGACTGAAGCGAAGTATCAGGAGATGAGAGCAAAATACGGCAATAAATTTAAAGCTAAAATGGGTGCTGATGCAATTAAAGAGTTACTATTAGAACTGGAGCTGGATAAGATTTCTAAAGAAATAAAGAAGAAATTAAAAGGTATGCCGGTTGAGAAAATACCCAAAAAACAGATTAAAAGATTAAATGTTGTTGAGGAATTTAGGCTTTCTGGTAATGATCCTGAGTGGATGATTCTTGAAGTACTGCCAGTGATACCGCCGGATTTAAGGCCTTTAGTTCCGCTGGAAGGGGGTAGATTTGCTACCAGTGACCTTAACGACCTTTACAGGAGAGTAATTAATAGAAATAACAGGTTA
>CAZLTA010000094.1:0-5896 GCA_964562345.1 uncultured Planctomycetia bacterium | reverse complement strand
GTTGTAATTATATTATTTATCAGAAACTTACATTGTTTCTGTTTTAGATTCTGTAAGGTGTTTTTAGGCCAATTTAGACATCTTATGGACACTATTTGGACACCAAATATTGTTGTTAATGAAATTAATTGTGAGTATAATTAGATTGGAGTTGAAGTTACTTAAACTCTCTGAAAAAAAGGCTAAGTTCAATCTATCCCATCAAAAGGGACTAAATTTATGAACAACGACATTTTTTCATATACGAGCAAACCTAGGGCTTCTGTAACTATTTGTAGTCCAATTCACGATGGATCTATAACTTTTGATATCATCGGAGCTCCGGTGCTCAAATTAAAGGGCCAATATTGGACATCTCGAAGAACTACAGGAGAGGTTGTTTTATCGTATAGAGAAAAAAGACTGCTTGATGAGTTGCCAGAGGATTTGAATATAGACGAGATTCCTCTTAACTAAGTTTAGTCAGTTTGATATGAAAGTAAAAATTTATAATAGGCTTTACATTGGAAGCGACAATGAATGTTTTACTAAGAGAGATGGCTGGGTGACTGTACATGCATGTAAAAGCCCATGTCATCAAAATGCAGTTGGATATCGAGGGAGTTTGCCAAGTAACCATCCATACTATTTAGTTAAGGAGATAGAGAACAATTTATATCTGAATATGATAGATCCTCCACGCCCATTATTTATGATGCCTTTATTTGCAAATTTTATGAAATTTGTCTCAGTCCATTGGGATGGTGGAAAGAATGTTCTCATACATTGTAACAAAGGTGAATCTAGAGCACCTTCTCTTGCCTTATTATTTTTAGCAAAACATGTCGGTGCAATTAATAATGAATCATATATAAAGGCAAAACAAGAATTTATAAATATTTATCCTTATTATACACCAGGAGAAGGAATTCAAATCTATTTAAATACGAATTGGGACAAATTTTAATTTTGCTTTTACAAGCAACAATATTTTAAATAGAAGAAATGTGATGTCGGATATGTTTTAAGCCTATTGTAAAAAGAAGGAGGATAGATTATGGGAAAAAAAGGAAATGTGAGAAAAATTGGCCGTGATGCTAAAACAGGTAGATTTATTCCTGTGAAAGAAGCGGAAAGAAAGAAAAGCACTGCGGTAGTAGAAACAATTAAGATAAAAAAGAGAAAAAGATAAATACTTAAAATAATTTTAGAATTGAATATGATCCCTATGTAAACGAAGCACTTTCAAGTATGGGGCATTGCTAAGTAAATGCCGATAAGGCTGATGAACCACTTGGGTATATTATATATGATTTCCAAACGCCTAATCTTTTGATCTAGTGAATTTGAAAAGGCAAAGGAATTAATTCTGTCTATATTGTTAAAATAAAAATGATTATACAGATAAATTACTTTTAGGTATAATAAAATAGATTGTAGTAATACCAAATCCTGTTTAATAATAGGTCAATATATGTCTGAAAAAAAACTCAAAATCAAAAACTTGGAGACTAAAAGTTCTATACACAAACTTGCAGATAATCTCATTTCTGGAACAAAAAAATTACTCGGCCAAGCTAGAACTGAAAAAGATTTAAGAGTTGAATTTGAGAAGCTTTTAGAGCCGATTTTAAAAGAACTGTGGATAAAAACAAATCCGCGCTACGAAAAATCAATTTATAACGCTGGACGTTCGGATGCTCTTCATGGTCAAGTTGTGATTGAATATGAGCCGCCCAAATCATTTTCTTCAAAATGAAATATCGTTAATTTGAAAGTATAAATAAAAATGACCTTATATAACATATTAAAATCAAAAATACTTGAATGGAGAAGGAAGAACTATCAATCTGGGTTTCCCACCATCTCTGAGATTTTTGAATTCAATTTTAATCCAGAAACAGGTAATCTACGATTTTTGAGGAAGGCACAATTTGAAGCCCTTGAAACATACTGGTATTTGAGGCTTGTTGAAGGAACTCCACATATTTTTGATCTGTATAAAAAACTTTATGATGATCCTGTAAAGCTTTTCAAGGCTTTAAACATAGCTATATCTCAAGAAGATTTAATAAAGATAATGAGTAAAGGAGGGATAAACTCAATATTTGAAAAAATAAAAGAGGATGATGATTTTGTTAGAGAATACAGACTAGAAGCCCTTAGGGAAACACTTTCATTGCCTTATCCCAGCTACATATTAGCGTTGGCTATGGGAGCAGGTAAAACTATTTTAATCGGGACAATTATTGCTACCGAATTTGTAATGGCACTTGAATACCCTGAAAATGCAAACTTTGTTAAGAACGCATTGGTCTTTGCTCCTGGTAAAACCATATTAGGTGCCTTAAAAGAAGTCTCTGACATTCCTTACGAAAAGATTCTTCCTCTCAGATTATATAAAGAATTTATCACATCAGTAAAATTTACCTACACTCGCGATGGCGAAAAAGACATTCCGATAATCAAAGGCTCAAGTTTTAATATCGTGGTAACCAATACAGAAAAGATTAGAATACAAAAACAATCAATAACCAAATCTTTAATTAGAGATTTATTTGTTGCCCCGTCCCGGGAAGATGAGGTAAAGGAGGCGATAGCCAACCAGAGACTGCAAACAATTGCCTCGCTTCCCAATCTCGCCATCTTTTCTGATGAAGCACACCATACCTACGGATTTGCGCTTGGTGAAGAGCTAAAAAGAGTGAGACAAACAGTTAATTATTTGTCAGAAAAAACAAATGTTTTAGTTGTGGTAAATACCACTGGAACACCATATTATAAAAGGCAGATCCTTAAAGATGTTGTTTATTGGTATGGTCTATCACAAGGAATAAAAGATGGAATATTGAAAAAAGTCCAGGGCAATATTGTATCTTATCCAGAAGTAACCGATAAAGATTTCCTAAAAGATATTATTGCCGATTTCTTCAAGAATTATAAAGATGTAAAAATCTATGATGGCAGTCCTTCTAAACTGGCAATATATTTCCCCAAAATAGAGGATTTAAAGAATGCCAAACCAGTTGTTGAGAAAACCTTAATAGAACTCGGTTTAGACCCTTCTGTTATTTTAGAAGTGCATAATGAGTCAACACAAAAGGTTAAGGATTTATTTGATAACCGAATAAATGACCCACACCTGCCTTATCGTATGTTTCTTCTTGTTAACAAAGGGACTGAGGGGTGGAACTGCTTATCCCTCTTTTCCACTGCCTTAGCACGAAAACTGACAGCAAGTAATAACTTTTGTCTTCAAGCCGCCTCTCGCTGTCTCAGACAAACCCCTGGCAATATACACAAGGCAAAAATCTACCTTTCCAAAGATAATGTTGGAATTTTAGATGCCCAACTCAAAGAAACCTATGGTGAAACTCTTGAAGATCTAAATAGAACCCCACAAGATATGAGAAAGGATAGACTAATTTTAAGAAAAGTAGAAATGCCATCCGTCTCACTCAAAAAGAAGATTCAAAAAGTTCTACCCAAAGAATTGTTGTTAGATATTAGTAAAATAGAGCTTAAAAGGATTGAAGGAGAAAAAGAGAAGTTTAGAAAGACCATTCATAGCCTTGATGAAATTCCTCAAAGAAAGGGAGTCTTAATTTTTGTAAGAGAAGAGGAGATAGAAATTATTGAAGATTTTGTGGATAGTTACACCTTTGCTGTGGAACTATCAAGTCTTTACCGCCTACCCCTTATATTGATGTATGACAAATTAAAAGAGTTGTATCCCCAAGGCGAGATTCCCGAAAGCGAGGCGACTAAACTTAAAGAGCAAATAGAAGAGAAAGTAAGAAACTACGAGGTAAAAGAGGAAGAGGTAGAAGTTGCTCTTGCTCTTATAAGACCCGAAGGCTTCAATAAGGAAGAAAAAGATGGCAAGAGTATATATGTAACCGAGATAGTCTATCATAAAGATAAGGAGAAATATCTACTAAAATGGGAAATGTTGAAGGATAAATTTAAGAAAGACTTTGGCTTCCACTATAATCCCTATAAATTTGATTCTTCTCCTGAGAAAGAATTTTTTACCTGGCTTCTTGAGATTTTGAATGAAGACCCGGCAGATATTGAAGATATCTATTATACCGGTGGGATGGATGACCCCAATAAGACGGAATTTCTCTTCGAATATAAGGGCAAAGATGGCAGGTATCATAACTATGCACCTGATTTTCTGATAAGAAGAAAAAATGGAAAGGTAATAATTGTTGAGGTAAAAGCAGAGCGCTTCAAAGAGGAAGAGAAAGAAAAGGAAATGAGAAAGATTGAAGGACTAAATCCCGATAGATTGAAGTATGAAATTGTAGAGACCAAAGGGGAACAACTAACTTTTGAGGGTTTGAGTAAAGTTAGAGAAGCAATATATAAATATGGGGGAGAGAAAAATGAAGACACAGATCGAAGGAAAAGTTACGATAAAAGCAGTTCATGACACAGATTTAAACTCATTCTTGGAAAAACTTGGACTGATGGCAGACATGAAAAATGGTCAACTTAGATGTAGTTTCTGCGATTGTATGCTTACTTTTGACACTTTTGGTGGAGTATATAAGGAAAACGGACAATTAAAGCCATTTTGTCAAAAGACCGAATGCTATCTTGAAGTGTTAAAGCGCAAAAATGCTGTGAAATAGGATTTCTGCAGATGCTTGAATGGTTAAAGGCTTTAGGATGGATAATAGGTCCATTAATTGGATGGTTTCTTTTTAAATGGTTACCAGACCATCCTGAATATGGGGAGAAAATTTTCTATTACCTCATAAAGTTAATTCCTTTTGTCTCTTCATGGAAGAAAAGGAAAACAATTGAAAAAGAAATTCATGCATACATCACGGAAGAAATTAAGAGTATAAATAGCGAGGCATATGGTTTTAAAATCTTACCTAAAGGTATCAAAATAGAATGGAGACTTAGGAAAAAGGAAGAGGTTATAATTGGAGAAAATGAAATAGTTATTCGCTTGGGCTCCAGAGTGAATCCATGCGAAAATTTTATAGATGCGCTTATATTATACCTTGCAAATTCCTTTATGCCAAATGAACGCATATATCTTGAGCCCGCTTTATATGAAGCATGCAAATTCCAAGTTGCTATTTCAATGTTAAGAAGACGTGCCAGAGAATATTACCGGGTTTTTATAGATAAATATTATAAAACCGCCGTAGAGAAATGCGAAGAAATTTTGAATTACAGCGAAAAATTAGAAAATATAGAAAAAAGTGGTTTACTTATTGCTTCTTTTCTTCCAGCGCTTTCATTTTATGCTGATAAGTGGGTTTTTCAGAGGAGACCACCGTCGTCAGAAATACACCAAGAGATTGATGAATTTCTTGACTTTATCAATAATATTGCTACCAAAAAAGGATACGAAGAGGAAATGGGAGAGGAACCGCCTTTAACTTATCCAGGTAGATATTTAAAGATAGGTGTGATATTAGTGGCAAGAAAAGAACTCGCTGAAAAATTTGATTATAGACCTCACTTTGAGAAAGCAAGAGAAAAACTTAAACACGAAGTTAATATCTTATTTGTCACAGGAAGAGGCAGAAATGCTGACATAGCAGAGATCGTTGCCTTAAAACTTGAGAAAGAGCCCTTTTGTGAACAAATTAATGGCCCCTGTAAATTTAATTTTTATCCTGAAGAAGATAGAAAAATAAGGGGTGTCTGTTATGCATTCAAAAGAAAAACTTAAGAAGGAGTTTGTTTATGCAAGAAGATAAAATTAAAATTACGCCTGCCAAAGGCAGGCCGATGCTTCACTGGGTAGGTAAAAAACCCTTGGATTATGTAAAAGGCTTTCCTACTCAACTTGTTGAAGTCTTTGACCCGTTGAATAATAGACAAATTATTGAAACGCCGACTTATGATGAATTAAAGGACAACTGGCAAAACCTTCTCTTTCATGGAG
>CAZLTA010000093.1:0-5899 GCA_964562345.1 uncultured Planctomycetia bacterium | reverse complement strand
CCAAAAATTAAATTTGAAAGGGTAAAATATATAATCAGAAGTATTGTCAATCAAGCTTATATTTTATTGTCAACCATATGATTTATAATAGCTTGGAGTGAAGGTCTAATATTCTGGATTTTGATAACTATATCAGGGTGCTCATTTTGGAATACTCTGAAAATTTCATCAGCGAAGCTTCTGCTAATAGATTTAACCCCTTGGAAATCAAGCAGTAATTCTTTAAATTTATCAAGTCCGGTAATTAATCTTTTGGCTTCCGAACGGGAAAAGTATTTATCTTGAAAAAGTTTTACTAAAACCTTAGTTTTTTGAAATTTGTATTCGAATTCTTCAGGAGCATAAGAGTTGAAAATATCGGCCAATATTCTCCTGGAATTTTTACCTATCTCGAAGCCAATTTGGGTGCCTTGTATAGACTTTTTTTCCTCAACAAAAGTATCCTTTTTCACATTATTAAAAATAAGATTGATATTATGTGACCTGAAATTAACATTATCTGCTGCTTTAGAAGTAAAAAATACTCCTTCTCCCGTGTGTCTTTCAGGCATAGTGGTTATCTTTCCTTTGGTAAGCTCTCCAAGAGCTTCATTCTCATCGGAAAAGCCGAATTTTTTAGATATGGAGTAGAATATTCCTATTCCATAGTCTCGTATTATATAACTGATTTTGTAAGGTTCTAAAACAGCTTCGATAAAGCATTTTTTTGAGTGTGAATGTTCGATAGCATTATTAAGAATTTTTGCAAATGTATATTGAATAATATCAAAAATATTTTTTTTAAGTTTCTTTTGCAATTGCAGAGATAAATCCAGTTCTTTGAATACTATATGTTCTTTAAGGTTTCGCAGCAAATATGTCTTTCGGAATTTTTGCAGAGGTATTTTTTTAGAATCTGCATGGTAATATTTTACTCCTTTAGTGGTTCCTTCTCTTATTACTTTGCCTTCATTTATTAATTCTTTAAGATGTTTATTAAGTGCTTGTCTGGAAATTTTTAATAGTTTTGTTAATTCATTACCTGTGGCAGCTTTTTTCTTTTTAATATAATTAATCAGTATATCCCGAGTACTCATACTGCTAATTATACTTATTGTCAATTTATTGTCAACCTGAATAATATTTTATTGTCAATCAGTTTAAATTGTCTCAGATTTTCTCATCTAAGCAGAAAGAATTATTCCTGAAAAAGCTTAGACGGGAAAAGTTGACTAAAACGGAAAGAGAATATTTCTCCCGAACAGTGAAAAAGAAAGTTTTAGCTCTGGCCAATCCGGAATTATACCGGCTGTCTAGAAAACTATTGCAGGAAGCTTAGGCAGTAACATGTAAGTGCAAAAAACATTTAATGAAAATGCTGGTATAAATGAAAGTTTTAATTTGTTATAATATACAAATATGGAATTAATTATTAAACTTTCAGGAATATTTTCAGGTGTTTTCGCCCGTATGATTGTGCCTTATATCCGCAAGTTAAGGCAGAATAAAATAGACAGTTTTGATAAAAAATATCTGCGTATTGGATTAGCATCGTTCCTGCTCAGCCTTATTGTAACATTGCTTGTATTCCCGCAGTTTTCATCGCAGGAGAAAATACTGGATTTGGAATCGGGTTTTAAATTATTCTGCATTGCATTCGGTTTCGGATTCGGCTTCAATTCATTGGTTTCTGAATTTTCCAAATGGGGTAAAGGAAAATAGCCTATTAGAATGAAGGTCATTCGGGGGGAAATTACAAGAGCTGATTTAAAAGAAATAAGCAGTCATTATTTTAAAACTTTAATTAAAGCTGTCATCGATGTAGAAAGAGAGATTATTGCTCTTGATGCAGAGCTTCATGTGGATTTAGAAGCGTTATTATTAGAAGACGGCTCTAAACAGGAAAATCTGTGGGGTATCAACATTTATCCGGATAAAACAGGCGAAGATTTTATGGAATATTCTGCATTAATAAATATCAAACCCAGTCAGAACAATGCTTCTATGGATATTTTGGATGAGGTAATGAAAAGACGGATAGAAAAAATAGTTAAAAAATGGATAGCTTATGGAGCTTAAAGAGCATAAAAATTTGACAATAGAGAAATGGCGGCAGTTTCCGTTTTATAAACAAATACTTATGATTGGGACTGAATTTCAGCGCGCTTCATCCTGGATAGAAAAAAAGGATTTTCGGGAAGTTAACTTATGTCACGAAAGAGCATTAGAACTCGTTTTTCTTACCATTCTTTATCTTACTGAAAGCCAGAGATATTCTAATAGCAATTGGGAGAAAAACAGGCTCAAGGAATTGCTCAGGTTTAAAGAATGTTTACAGCAGGAATATATAAACAAAGAAAAATCTTTCCTTACAAACAAGAAACTATTTTCTACTCTCATTCTTTTTTCCCGGGAAAGTTTTTCTCTGCTGGGTTCTGGAAATAATTAGGCCTCTATTAAAAAATGACTGAGCAAAGAAACCTTTCCTACAAGGTCGATAAAAATAACCAGCTTTATATCAAGTCCCCTCAAGACAGCCGCTATGTACCATTAAAGGGCAGGTTTAAGGTTGATGATAACAATAATCTGGTCTATCAGGTTGAAGAACCTCCTGTCTGGCGCAGGAAATACGGAGTTGGCAATAAGATTGTTTTAGAAGGCAGCTGGAAGCTGGATTCCAATCACGATTTGATTTTCGTTCTGCGCGAAGAAGAAAAGCTGAAGAGAAAGAGTTTAAAACTGCGGGGTAAAATTTTAGATGCAGGAAGTGATTTTTTAATTTTTGAGATAACCAGCAAACCCGCTGAAAATGTTACAACTATTTCTGCTCTTAAGCTGAGAGGAATCTGGAAGGCGGATAAATTCAACCGTTTAACTTTTGAAGTGAGGAGGAACCAAAGCCCTGATACCTTGATTTTCAGGAGTACTTGGGAATTAAATAAAAGTAAACAGATTATATATAATTATGAAAGATTAGTAACCAAAGAGGCCCATTCTTTAACATTTAAAGGCTATTGGCAGATATCGGATAAGAAAAGATTAAGCTATATTTTAGAAGGGGGCAAAGGCGGGTGTTTAAATTTCAATGTCAATTTGGAAACGCCGAATCTGTATCCCAAAAAAGGCGCAATAAAATATCGAATCGGAATCGGTTTAAAAAAGGTAAGAAAAGAGCGCCTGATTACTTTTGAAGGCAGCTGGAAATTCGGCAGGAAACAAGGTTTAATCTTTGAATCGGATCTTGGCTCCGGTGGTATGAGAAGAATATATTTTTCCTATTCATTGAAACTAACCCCTGATGACAGATTTATCCTTACGCTTTTTAATAATGAAAGGCAGTCTTTAGGAATCAGCCTTACTTTAAAACGCGGAGATTTAGAAAGCCGGGATTTTGAGTATTTTCTTCGGTTAAGAAAAGAGAGCAGGGGGCATGTCTTCGAACTTGGCGCTAAGGTTCGGTTTTAGTAAAACTTTTGTTTGTAACTTTATGATAGTTGTATGACAGAAGTTTTTGAAGGGGGCATATGACGTATTGAATAAAAGTTTCTTGTGCATTATTGTTCACTTTAAATTGTTGAAAGAGTGACTTAAATCTGAATGCTGCAGTTTGTAAAAATTAAAATCATGGAAAAGAGAGCCGGATAAATACAGAGATGTTTGATCATTTGGTTATAGTTAATAAATTGTTGAATAAAAATGCGGCTAATATTAGTTTTTAGACAAAAATCTGCTTGTTTAAATATTTGTCTCACTTGATAATAAGCTTATATTCTAAGTCTTGGGAAAGTGCCCAATTCTTATCTGGTTAATCAGAAAAGCCGATTGTAACAGCCAATTTCAGCGATATCCGGGAGCTGGGCAGAGTTTATTTTAACTGAAAACTGCAATAACCTTGTTAGAATTAGTAGAGAAATATATTTAAAACAGTTATATAATATTCAGATGGATAAAAACAGATTTTCGATAGTAATACCTGCATATAATGAAGAATCCAGGATTGTTCATACAATAAGAGAAGTTGCGCGTACATTCGACAGAATCAGCCCTTCCGGATATGAAATAATAGTGGTGGATGACTGCTCAACCGACGGTACCTTAAGCAGGTTAAATGAGCTTAAAAAAATTTACCCCCAGCTTATTGTTGTAAGAAATAAGAAGAATTTCGGAAAAGGCAGGGCTTTAAAATATGCCCTTCGTTTCTGCTCTTATGAATACATTGTCTGGCTGGACGCAGACTTGGACATTCATCCTTTAGGAGTTGAGGTGTTATTCGATATTATGCAGATGGACAGTGCTGATATCGCTATCGGTTCTAAAATGCATCCCAACTCGGTCGTCAATTATCCTTTTAAAAGAAGAATAGTATCTTACGGATATTATATATTTATCAGAATATTGTTTGATTTACCCTGCCATGATACGCAGACCGGTCTTAAAATATTCAAACGGGAAGCATTGGAGAAAGTATTCAAGAGAGTCTTGGTTAAAAAATTTGCCTTTGATTTGGAAGTTCTTGTAAATGCCCACCGTTTGGGGTATAAAATAACGGAAGGCCCGATTATACTGAACCACAAAAGCAAGTATCACGGCATTGGTTTAAGGTCTGTTTTTACAACTGCATGGGATACTTTAGCGGTTTTCTGGCGGGTTTATTTTTTAAGATACTATGACCATATCGATTATTATCGCCGTAAAAACATGGCAAAAGAATTTAGAAGAGTGCGTAGGTAAGTGTCTTAAGCTCGACTATCCGGACTTTGAAATTCTGATAATTCCTGATAATCCGATTGATGTTTCTTATCCAAATGTAAAAGTTATTCCTTCAGGTCCCGTTTCGCCGGCTGAAAAAAGAGACCTCGCATCTCAGCATGCCCGCGGTGAAATACTTGCCTTTATAGACGATGATGTTTATCCTGAGAAATCATGGCTTACATCAGCGGTTGAAAATTTCAAAGACCCTCAGGTTGCGGCTGTCGGCGGGCCTGCTGTTACGCCGGTTGAGGACAGCCTGAAAAGAAGAGCAAGCGGTGAGGTTTATGAAAGTTTTTTAACAAGCGGCCCGTTTGTTTACAGGTATAAAAAGGGGACAAGGCAGTATGTCGAAGATTACCCCAGCTGTAATCTTTTAGTAAGGAAGGAAATTTTTGATGAGCTGGACGGCTTTGATACCAAATACTGGCCCGGCGAGGATACAAAACTGTGCCTTGAGATTGTCCATAAATTAAACAAAAAAATAATTTATGACCCTGATGTTTTAGTATACCATCACAGGAGGCCTTTGTTCCTGCCGCATTTGAAGCAGATTGCAAGCTATGCCCTGCACAGGGGATATTTTGCCAGAAAATACCCTCAGACTTCTTTGAAAATTGCCTATTTTATACCCTCTATATTTGTTTCAGCCATAGCTTTAGGGCTGGTTTTAAACCTGTTTTCGCCGTTTATCAAGATGCTTTTGATTTTTTCGCTATTGATATATTTCAGCGTAGTGGTTATTTTCAGTATCGGCAGAAACTTGAAAATGACTCTTTTAGTTATTCCCGGGGTGATACTATCGCATTTAACCTACGGAATATTCTTTATCAAAGGCCTTTTATCCGGGGGGCTGGAAGAAGAAAAATGATTGGTATAGAATTTATTAACTTAAGGCTTAAAAAATATTGTTTCTTCAAGTTGATAAAAAATACAATTTAACGAAATGAAATTCGAAAGATTGATTGAATTACAAAAGGTGGACCATTGAAAATCATAATCTCTTATCCGCCGTTAAAAAATGAAAAAGGATATGCTACTCTCGGACAAAACAGGCAGCTGCAGTATTTTAAAGAGCCCACTTTTATCTATCCTGTAGTCCCGGCTCAGGCTGCCGCTTTACTTAAACAGAATGGTTTTGAGGTTTTGTGGAACGACTGCATTGCCGAAG
>CAZLTA010000092.1:0-5902 GCA_964562345.1 uncultured Planctomycetia bacterium | reverse complement strand
TTTTATTGAATTTGATATTTATCATATTCTAACGTATAATAATTCTAAAATTGCGGTTTTAACATGAAGAACAAAGATATAGCAAAACTTTATTCCAAGTATATTATGAATACTTATACTCATACGCCTGTTTCTTTTGCCAGGGGTAAGGGGTCCCGGGTCTGGGATTTGGAGCAGAATGAATATTTGGATTTTTTCCCGGGTTGGGGAGTTTCAGCTTTAGGTCATTGCCCGCCTAAAGTCGTCTCTTATGTTAAAAACCAGGTCAATAAAATAATCCATGTATCAAATAACTATTACAATCATTTGCAGGCGCGTTGCGGAAAGATGCTTATTAAAATTTCGCGCATTAAAGGAAAAGTTTTTTTCTGTAATTCAGGAGCTGAAGCTAATGAGGCTGCTTTTAAACTTGCCAGAGCATATGGGGAAGGCAGGAGGTATAAAATTATTACAATGCAAAATTCCTTTCACGGCAGAACATTGGGCTGTATTTCTGCAACAGCTCAGGGAAAGTATAGGGAAAGATTCGAGCCGGTTGTTCCCGGATTTTTGCATGTGCCGTTTAATGATATAGATGCTGTTAAAAAAGTTATAGATGAAGAAGTAGTTGCGGTAATGCTGGAATTGGTTCAGGGTGAAGGCGGGATAAATGTAGCAGATGCGGATTTTACAAAAGAATTAAGAGAGATTTGTGATGATAAAAACTTACTGCTTATTATCGATGAAGTCCAGACCGGCATGGGGAGAACAGGTAAGTGGTTCTCGTACCAGCACTATGGGATTATACCTGACATAATTACTGTTGCGAAAGGGATTGCAGGCGGGCTGCCTATGGGGGTTATGATTGCTAAAGATGCGGCTGCAGATTGTTTTAAACCCGGAATGCATGCTTCAACATTTGGAGGAAGCCCTTTGGTATGTAAGGCTGCATTGGGTGTGATCGATACAATAATGAAAGAAAAGCTGCTCAAAAACGTGCGTGAGATGGGAGAATATTTAAAAAGTTGTTTAATGGAATTGAAAAATAAATATGCAATAATCAAAGAAGTCCGGGGAATAGGAATAATGATTGGTGTGGAAGTTAAAGAAAAGGGGAGAGAAATATTTAACGCCTGTTTTGAAAAAAGGTTGTTAATTAATTTAACGCATGGAAATGTGCTAAGAATTATGCCTGCTATAAACGTTAGCAGGAAGGAAATAGATAAGGCGGTTAAAATTTTAGACCATGTTTTCAAAGAGGTTGGATGATGAAGCATTTTTTAAGTATTAATGATTTAAGCTGTGATGAGATATTAGAGCTTGTTTCTTTGGCGGAAGAACTAAAATCTAACAGAAAGTTCAGGAATGATTTGAAGGATAAAAACGTTATTCTTTTATTTGAAAAGCCTTCTTTAAGAACAAGAGTGAGTTTTGAAGTCGCCATTGCAGAGCTGGGGGGGAAATATTACCATTTAGGACACAGGGAAGTTGGATTCGGTAAGAGAGAAGCTGTTAAAGACATAGCTGAAGTATTATCATGCTATGTCCAGGCCTGTATAATCAGGACATTCAAACAGGATGACTTAGTTGAATTCTCACAGCATGCATCTATTCCTGTTGTAAATGCTTTGACTAATTTGGAACATCCCTGTCAGATTTTAAGTGATTTATTGACAATAAAAGAAAGAATTCATAGGTTAAACAGTTTTAAACTTGCTTTTATCGGAGATGGCAACAATATCAGTCATTCTTTAATCCAAGCCTCATCAATTTTAGGTTTTGACTTATCGATAGCTATACCTTCAGGGTATGAGCCGGATGATAAAGTATTAAAACCGGCTCTGGAAAGGGCAGAAAAGGCAAACTCAAAGATTACAGTTTCTAATAGTCCTGAAAATGCAATAAAAGGTGCCGATTTTATTTATACCGATGTCTGGACATCTATGGGACAGGAAGATGAAATGCAGGAAAGGAATAAATCTTTTAAGAATTTTCAAATAAATAAAAAATTATTAGGGAATATTGCCAGTAAGTATTATATTATGCACTGTTTGCCTGCCCACAGGGGAGAGGAAATAACAGACGAGGTTATTGATTCCGAGAACTCTATTGTTATAGACCAGGCTGAAAACAGGCTCCACATGCATAAAGCAATTCTGATTAAATTATTTTCTCAAATATAATCCCATCTAAATCATAAAAATCTTATTATCATCGTGCCGTTTATATCTTTTTGTGATAAAATATCATAAACGTTATCGGTTATGGTAAAAAAATATCACATAGTAATATTGCTCTTAATATTTCTATTCCATATTACAAACAATTTTATAATTTTAAAGCAGGATAATACGCTTCCTTTTGGGCATGAAGGGCTCTATTACCGTCATAGCATAGAACTATACCAGCAGCTTTTTGAAAACCCCAGGCTTATTTTTAAAAAAATATTGCATATTAATGCTGTTTATCCTCCGCTGCTGTATCTATCGCCGTTACCTTTTTATTGTTTATTTAATCAAAATTATGATACAGCCAGTTTTACAGTAAGCTTAATATATCTTGGTATTTTTTTGGTTTCTTTATATTTGGTAGGCAGTAAATTATTTAATCCTGAAGTTGGTTTGTTATCTGCGATTATATGTTCGTTCTTTATGGGTATTTTTGGATATTCGAGAATGTTTCTGATGGCATTTCCGTCAGTAGCATTGTTTGTTTTAAACATATATTTTATGATTAAATCCGATTCCTTTAAAAAAATAAGTTTTTCATTATTATACGGAGTCATATTGGGATTAGGGATGTTGATGAAAAAATATCACATTGTATCAATGGCTGGTATCTTAGCTGCATATTTATTCCAGCAGAGAAATACAATCTGTGCTGATAAAAGGAGGGTTTTAATAAATTTGTTTCTTTCATCCGGTATAGCTTTAATAATTGCTGCGCCATGGTATGTGTTAAATAGATTTGCCATCCTTTCCCAGCTGCGGACAGAAAAGGCGTTTTTCAATGTTAGAGGCATTAGTTTTGTTTTTTTAACCTATTTTAAACATATGATTAATTATCAAATTGGTATTGTGTTTGTTGTTATTTTTATTGTTTCTTTTGTTTATATTTTAATTAAGCGGAAATGTACCTTGTTGCTGTTATCCTGGTTAATCTGGCCATATTTTATTTATTCTATAGTTGTTTCATATAAAAGCTCCCGTTATACAATGGTTATTTTACCGGCGATGGCAGTTGTCATCTCAGCTGGAATAATAGATGTTCTTGGCAGATTGAAGTTCAAAAAGTCATATATTGTAAAATCTTCTGTGATGGCCGGCTTTTTGATATACATTCTTTACAGTTTCTTCTCTGTTTCTTACGCTAATAAAGGGAAAATGTTCACCTATTCTGATGAAGTGCGAAGGCATTTCTATACTGGTTTGTTATACCCCCAGCGGCTGAATTGGGATAACGGTAAATTAGAACGGTTGTTTTCTAAAGAAGATAGGCAGCAGGTTTTAATAGACTGTTTCGGTTGTTGGTATCTGGTCAATGATTATATATTTGATATGATTGGAATTAAGAGATTGCCTATTAATTTTATACATTTAGAGTTTGACTGTTCTGATCCCGATTATGAAAAGAGCATAAAAGATGCCGATTTTATTATTATGCGTTCGGACGATGGGTCTGATTTCCCAAATGTTTCAGAAGAAATCGAAGGAGTACCTATTGAAAGAATAAACAATTTAATATCTATTTTCAAAAAATACAGTTTAAAATATTATCTGACTCAAAAGATTTGTGTTAACGGCCCAATGTATCCAAAGTCATTGTTGATATATAAAAGAGTCCAGTGAGTTTAAAATATCGTATTGTATTCTATTTCCTTTTGTTCTTATTGATTCTTAGCAGATTAATGCTTTTATTTAATATTAAATCAATAATTGATACATGGGAAATACCGAATTTATTTATTGCTGCAACTGTAATTAAATATCACATGTTTTCCCCTGCGTTTTTTCACGTGGCTAGCCCCTATGCTGGAGGAGGAGACTATGTTTACAGTATTTTATCAGTGCCCTTTGTATGGCTATTTGGCCGCAACTATTTTTCTATTAGAATCCTTGCGATTGTTCTTAATTCGATAGAGTTATTACTAATTTACTATATTTTTATTAAATATTTCAATTTTTATAGTGCAATTGTTGTTTCTCTTTTGTTCATATTCCCTTCCGAGTTTATATCTCATTATGCTGCAGTAGGTATGGGCAGGCATTTTCACCTTAATCTGTTTTTCTTATTGTCTTTGCTGTCGTTTATAAGGTTTAAAGAGAAAAAAAGTTTCAAATGGGCAGCATTCTTTGGACTAAGTATAGGATCAGGAATTTATTTTTATCCGGCTTTTGTTGTTACATTACCTGTATTTTTGATATTTTTTCTGGCAGAGTTTGAGTGGAAGAAATTATCTGATTATGGAAAATTGATTTCAGCACTTTGTATTATTACGGTTGTAGCAATAGCTTATAAAGAGGTGCTTTTTAAGCTGGGTATTCATAGGTTATTACTTACGCCTATCGAATTACTGTCTTCCCAGAAAAACATAATGCATTTTGACAGTTTATTAGTTATGTTTAAAAGATATATATTATTTCTATCGTTTTTATTGCCGGATTTCTTATCTTTTAATTTTTTGCGCAGCACCAATGTTCTTGAAATATTTGATACTTTAAAAGAAATTAATATTCTTTCAGCTTTCCAGAATTTAATAAATCTTACCCATAATAGTATATATTCTCTTTTTAAGGTTGCCTTAACGGATATTTACAGGTTGTTTTTACTTGTTTCTTTATTTTTTTTCACCCTGTATAGTTTTCCAAAATTAAAAGTCCTATTGATTAATTTAATACCGTTTAGAAAAAAGAAAAAATACAAAATTACTGATGTTATTATTTCATTCTTAGTTCTTCACTTCTGCATATATACGCTCTTATATAATGTCAATGGGACAAGCATAAATACTTATAAATATTATCTTCCGCTTTTTGTTAATATAATAATGATTTTAGCTATATGTATTTGTTATAGAAAAACTCTCATAGTAGCATTAACAATGCTGGCTATTATGCCGGGGTTAATTTTTCAACACGAAATTGTAAATGAAAATCAAGCTCGCTATTCGAAGATTCTTGAGCCCGTTTATTACACAGATATTGCAGCTTTAGAATTTACGGTGAATAAAAATAATACAATTAGAAAAAAGATTTCCGCTTTTTATCCAGTTGTCCTTCATACAATGGGATATTGGCAAGGGGATGCTGATAGTCCACCATCAAGAGTAAAGGAGTTAGCTGCTAATGTTTGTCAGAACGAAAAAGGTGTTAGATATCTTTTTGAAGGCTGGATAAGTCAAATTGCCGTTAATTGCAGATTAGATATGAATAAGATTATTAATAATGTCAATGAGCTGAATGAAAAGGAGAAAGGATATGCTTATTCTGGAATAGGGGAGGCTTTAATCAGATTATGCGAAGGAGAAAATACGGATGTATATACGAAAATGAATCTGCTTAAAATCAAGGATATGATTAGTGCGAGGTGGAAACCCTGCTTTTATGAAGGGATGGGAAGAGGTTTAATTAGATTGTATGCAAGCGGAGCATATGGAACTCGCGGTCCTCTTGTGTCCGATAAAAGGTTGTTCAGATTTTATTTACAAAGAGTAGAGAAAAGTTACATTGATAATTTTATACAGGGTTTTAATACCGAAGATTATTGGAATCCGCTATAGAGACAACAGAATATGAAGAATAATATTTTTAAGAAAAATACCTCTTGGTTTCTAAGTTACTATCTTTTTATCTCATTATCTGTACTCAGAGTATAATACTCGGGAAAAACTGGACCACAATTTGCCAAAAATAAAGTGGAAGAT
>CAZLTA010000091.1:0-5906 GCA_964562345.1 uncultured Planctomycetia bacterium | reverse complement strand
CTAAGGATAAAATTGCGAGGATTTAGTCCCGGAAATCTTACAGATTTCTCGGGAGCCCTAAAGGACGCCCTGCGGGCAGGCGAATATTTTATGATATTTATGAAATATTCGGGATTAAACAACCGCCCCGGTTGAAACCATACGCCTGCCTATCGACAAACAGACACTAATTAAACTATAGCCTCTTTAAGAAAAACCAACCTTATTCAATTATCTTATATCTTATCAATACTGGAAAGAATATGAAAAAATAGCAGGAGGAAGCAGCTGTAAATATTGTCTGACATCGATAGTATTGAACTTACTAAAAAAAAATGGAGGCCCATTTTTTTATTTAGGAGGAGGGGGTTTGGCCACAGGCGGGGAGCCTGAGAAAGGTTTTGGGCCTCCTTTTTACTTTTTCTTTTTTCAGAGAACTTTTTCTACCCCCCTTCCGAGGGTATCGGAAGGAGGGGTTACTTCTAGAGCCTCGGCCTTTGCCTTCAGGAAAACCTTTTTTATGTTGTTCTCCCGGCTCTTGCCTTTATCATGCAATATCCATGCCAACATATATCAACAGGCTTCATTTTTTATGAACCAGTGCTAAACCCCCTTTAAAATAAAGCGATACAGCATATCTGAAAAACCAAAGATTGATAAATAGAATTCTAAACAACACTATCAGTGTCAACTTATATTTACACAGATAGGAACCAAAGCTTACAAAAAAAACCCCGAAGTTTTCACTCCGGGGCTTTGAAAATCAAAGCTTTCTAAAATCTATACCTTAATACATACCTCCCATACCTCCTGGCGGCATACCTCCAGGCATAGATTTATCTTCTTTCTCAGGTATTTCAGTTACCAAAGCTTCTGTTGTTAAAAGTAAAGAAGCAATGCTGGAAGAATTTTCCAAAGCACTTCTGGTTACTTTGGTAGGGTCAATAACACCTGCTTCAAACATATTGACATATTTAGAAATATTAACATCGTAGCCAATATCCTGTTTTTCACCTTTTACCTTCTCTACTATGATGGAACCTTCTTCACCGGCATTTTTAGCAAGTTGTCTGATTGGTTCCTCAAGCACTCTTCTTATAATATCAACACCAATCTGCTGGTCTCCTTCTAATTTAAGAGACTCCAATGCAGAAATAGCTCTCAGTAATGCCACTCCGCCGCCGGGCACAATTCCTTCTTCTACTGCCGCACGGGTTGCATGAAGAGCATCTTCAACACGGGCTTTCTTTTCCTTCATCTCAGTCTCAGTTGCAGCGCCAACATTTATTACTGCAACTCCACCGGCAAGTTTTGCCAGGCGTTCCTGGAGTTTTTCTTTGTCATAATCTGAATCTGATTCTTCAATCTGCTTTTTAAGCTGATTTATTCTTGCCTCTAATTCTTTAGCGGAACCTTCTCCGCCGACTATTGTTGTGTTTTCTTTATTGATGCTTACTCTTTTTGCTTTTCCTAAATCCTCAATTTCAATGCTCTCTAATTTGATGCCCAAATCTTCTGTAATTGCACGGCCGCCGGTAAGCACGGCAATATCCTGCAGCATAGATTTTCTTCTTTCACCATAACCGGGAGCTTTTACAGCACAGCAGGTAAGTGTACCGCGGATTTTATTTACCACCAGTGTTGCCAGTGCTTCGCCTTCTAAATCTTCTGCCACGATTAAAAGAGGCTTACCTGTTCTGGCAATCTTTTCTAAAACCGGAAGTAAATCTTTAACAGCAGAAATTTTCTTTTCATATATCAAAATGTAGGGGTCATCCAACACCGTTTCCATTCTCTCAGCATCAGTAACAAAATACGGCGAAAGATATCCCTGGTCAAACTGCATCCCTTCCACAACCTCTAAATTGGTAGATAAGGTCTTGGATTCTTCAACTGTAATAACACCGTCTTTACCGACTTTATCCATTGCTTCTGCAATCAACTCTCCAATAGAAACATCGTTATTGGCAGCAATTGTTGCAACTTGGGCAATTTCTTTTTTATCTTTAACCTGCTTGGATATTTTTTTAAGTCCTCCTATAACACACACAACAGCTTTTTCAATTCCGCGTTTTAAGGCCATAGGATTGGCGCCTGCGGTAACATTCTTCAATCCTTCTCTGTAAATTGCCTCTGCGAGAATAGTCGCAGTTGTAGTTCCATCGCCGGCAACATCGGAAGTTTTTTCTGCAACCTCTTTTACAAGCTGGGCTCCCATATTTTCAAATGCATCTTCAAGATCTATGTCTTTAGCTACTGTCACACCGTCTTTAGTAATTATCGGAGAACCGAATTTTTTGTCCAACACAACATTTCTCCCCTTGGGACCCAAGGTAACTCTTACAGCACGTGCAAGTTTTTCAATACCCTGCAGAATCTTGCGGCGCGCTTCCTGGTCATATACAAGCTGTTTTGCAGCCATTTCAATCACCTCCTGATTATTTTACAATTGCCAGTATATCGTCTTCTCTAATTATTAGATATTCTTCTCCTTCAACCGTTACTTCAGTACCTGCATATTTTCCATACAAAACCTTATTTCCTACCTTAACCTCTAAAGACTTCACTTCACCGGTTTCCAGAGTTTTTCCCTGACCAACAGCTACTACCTTACCCTGTTGAGGCTTCTCTTTTGCAGTATCCGGAATTACTATTCCTCCCTTTGTTTTTTCTTCCGCCTCCATTGGTTCTACCAGAACTCTGTCGCCTAATGGTTGTACTTTCATTTACTTCACCTCCTTTTGGCATTTTCCAACAACGAGTGCTAAATTTGTTAGAAAAATATACATCTAAAGGTCAATAAGTGCAAATGTTGTTTTTAACAAATTTACTGGATTTTGAAAGAAATATTAAGATTTAAGACAAAAAATGGCTATAATTCGCATTTATACGAATATTTTTGAATAAATAAGACTTAATGCGTTTAAAGACAAATAAGACACATGGTAAAATTCTCTCTTAATACTTGAATCTATTAGATTTACATCTCCACCTGTTATTACTTTATTCAATGGATTATTATATTTTTTTTGATATTCTTCTATCACTCTGCCTATCAGAGTGCTAATCCCCTTGATAACACCGAGTATCATACATTGTTCTGTAGTATTGCCGTATGTTTTTCTATATTTCTTAATATCAACATAAGGTAAAATGGCAGTCTTATCAGATAAAGCCTCCAGGCATAATTTGAACCCGGGGAAAATTATTCCTCCTAAAAACTCCCCCTGTTTTGAAATTAAATCTATTGTTACTGCCGTGCCGACATCTACGCAAACAGCAGGGCAACCGAATTTTTCCCGGACATAAAAAGCATTTAAAAGCCGGTCGCGGCCTAAAGCAGAAGGATTTTTATACCTATTCTTGATAGGTATTTCAACATCCTTCCCTGCTTCAATAATTTCAATATTACTAAAAGCTTCTTTAAAAATACGGGATAGTTTCTCAGTTAATTCGGGATATACACTAACCAGAAAAATTCTTTCAATACCTTTAAGTTTTTTAATAAAAGATTTACAAGCTCCTAAATCCTGAGATTGAAATTTTCTCACACCAGCAATATTACCTCTAGAACTTTTAAAACCTAAAGTAATAGTTGTGTTGCCTATATCCATGAATAAAACATTTTTATTCATAAAATATTTCTCGTATCTTTACCAAATCATTCACATTCAGTTCAATATGAAAACCCATGCTTCCCCTTATTATTAAACCGCAGTCACATGCTAAATCTTCAACAACACCCTCAACTATTCCAGAATTGGTGTGAACAATAACCTCCTGTCCTTTTAAAGAAGCAAAATCAAGCCAGAGTTTTTTTAAATACTTATACCCTTCGCTCCTCCAGCAATAGAAATCTTCCTCGAAACAATTTAGAAAGCGGGCAGCGATTTTATTTCTATCACAGTTTTTACCTAAAAGCAAAAATAAAGATGCCGCAGCTTCCGGCAGCCCTTGTAAGTTTTGGTTCACGTTTATCCCCATTCCTGCAACAAGGGCACCATCTCTCATAACCGCTAAAACACCGGCAATTTTATCATGCTCTATAAGAATATCATTCGGCCAGCGAACCCGAAAGTTTAAACCATATTGTGTCTTCAGATACTTTGTTAAGGAAAGCGACGCAAGCAGTGTAATCTGCGGCAAAATATCCGGTTTAAAACTATCTTTTAAAACCAGGCTCATATAAATACCTTCTCCATAAGGTGAATGCCATACCCTTCCCAGCCTTCCCTTACCCTTATTTTGGGATTCTGCAATCACCAAGGTACCATTATTCAACGATTGCAAATGCTTGAGAGCATAATCCTGTGTAGAATCAATGTAATTTAAAACTATAATTCCAGAACCGATAAAATCAGTCTTTAAATATTTTTTGATTTTATCTGCGTTTAATTCTTCTTTCATGTTTTTTTATTTCCCAGGAAACATTTTCTACTGTAATCCTGCCTTTTTCCTTTATATCTGCAATTATATCCCTTATCTCAGCCGCTTTCTCGAACTGCAGATTTCGCGCCGCAGTTTCCATCTCTCCGTAAAGCTCTGAAATAATAAATTGCAACTCAAAATCCTCATCACCTCCTGCTGCTTCTCTTACTAATTCTTTTGCCTCCTCAAATGATTCTATATAATCCCGGACTGCTTTTTTAACAGTTCGAGGGGTAATGTTATGCTTTTTATTATACTCCAGCTGGATACTTCTTCTTCTTTCTGTCTCAGAAACAGCTTTTCTCATAGAATCTGTGATATTATCGGCATACATAATAACCCGGCCGTTTATATTTCTGGCGGCACGGCCGGCAACCTGGATTAGAGAAGTAAAGGACCTTAAAAACCCTTCTTTATCCGCATCCAATATTACAACAAGTGAAACTTCAGGTAAATCCAGGCCTTCCCGCAGAAGATTTATCCCTACAATGCAGTCAAATTCTTTTAATCTTAGACTCTTTAAAATCTTAACCCTTTCAATTGTTTTTATTTCAGAATGCAAATAATGTACTTTTATTCCCAGTTCTTTTAAATAAACCGATAAGTCTTCAGCCATCCTTTTTGTTAAGGTGGTAACCAATACCCTCTCATTGTTATCAGCTCTTTTTCTAATCTCTGTGATTAAACTTTCAATCTGCCCTTCAGCCGGCTTTATTGCAATTTCGGGGTCAAGTAAACCGGTCGGCCTGATAATCTGCTCCACCACCGTCTTATTGCTTTTTACAACTTCATACTCAGCCGGAGTTGCGGATACAAATATTACATTATGCACCATGTTTTCAAATTCCTTAAATTTTAAAGGCCTGTTATCAAGACATGACGGCAGACGGAACCCAAAATCAACCAGAGTCTGTTTCCTCGCTCTATCACCGTTATACATACCTCTAATCTGAGGAAGCGCAACATGAGACTCATCAATAACGGTGAGAAAACCTTCCCTGAAATAATCTATCAAACAATACGGCCGCGAACCCGAAAGTCTCCCTGAAAGATAACGGGAATAGTTTTCAATACCATGGCAATACCCCGCTTCGCGCAGCATCTCCATATCATATCTTGTTCTGGATTTCAGCCTTTGAAATTCTAAAAACTTTTTCTCCCTTTTTAACTCCTTCAATCTTAAATCCAGATCATATTCAATATCAGCCAATGCAGATTTAATTTTATCCTTAGTCGTGACAAAATGCTTAGCAGGATAGAGAATGAGTTTTTCAATCTCGGAAAGCTTACTGCGCGTTAAAACATCGAAGGTTTCTATACTGCTAACCTCATCATCATCGAACTGAATTCTCACAGCCTTATCTTCATAAGCAGGGTAAATTTCTATCACATCTCCTTTAACTCTAAAACAGCCCCTCTTAAGTTCAGAGTCATTTCTCTGATATTGAATCTCAACCAAAGACCTCAAGACATTCTTTCTCGGTATAAAAGAGCCTTTT
>CAZLTA010000090.1:0-5946 GCA_964562345.1 uncultured Planctomycetia bacterium | reverse complement strand
ACAGACGCAGTAAAATTGCAGTTTGAAGACAACTTTTATTATAATGAATATTTAAAAGATGCAGCTGGAATAATTCTGCCCAATGAGAAGAAAATGTATCAGCATGTTTATCATGTATATGTGGTGAGAATAAAGAAAGGAAGAGATGCTTTTTGCAAACAGCTGGCCGGAAAAAATATACCTGTTCTAATTCATTATCCTGTCCCCTGCCATCTGCAGCCTGTTTATAAAGATTTGGGTTATAAAAAAGGCGATTTTCCTGTGTCTGAAGAGTGTGCGAAAGAAGTTATTTCGCTGCCTTTGTATCCATTCCTTAAAAAAGAAGAATTAATATATATTGCCCGGACAATAAGACGTTTGTTACGGCGCTAATCCCAGAAGAATCTTTGCTATTTGGAAATATATCACGATTGATGTAATATCAAGAATAGTGGTTAGAAACGGCCCGGCAGATATTGCAGGGTCGATACCTACTCTGGAAAGAAATAAAGGAAGCAGACTCCCTATGAAAGTAGCGATTGTAATTACAATCGCTAATGATGCGCCTATGGTAAGGCCCAGCAATGGGTTATCATGCATAAAGTAGGCCCGCATGAATCCAAAACAGCCTAGAATTATACCCAGAGTAATTCCCATGCAGAGTTCTCTTTTTATTATTTTAAAGGTTTGTTTAAATTGTATTTCGCCTGTTGCCAAGCCTCTGGTTATAAGAGTAGCTGATTGTGTGCCTGCATTTCCGGCCGAACCTGAAAGCATGGGAATGAAAAAGGCAAGAGCTATAACCGATTCCAGCGCATAAGAATAATGCTTTAAAAGCTGTGTTGAAATAGTGTAAGTGACGAGTAGAATCAGCAGCCAGCCTATTCTTTTTTTGGCGACAATGGAAAACGGCGTTTTAAGGTAAGCATTTTCCATTGTTTCTATGGCGGCCATTTTCTGGAAATCTTCGGTATTTTCTTTTTCGATAACATCTACGATATCATCAACGGTAATTATGCCGTGAATATAGCCGTAGGTATCAACTACGGGAAGGGCAAGGAGGTCGTATTTTTTGAAGACAGCTGCTACTTCTTCCTGGTCGTCTTCTAAATTAATTTTTATAAAACGGTCATTCATTATTTCTTCAATTGTCATATTTCCGGCAGCCAGTATTAAATCTTTAAGTGAAAATACCCCCAGAAGTTTATTGCTTTTATCTGTTACATAGATGTAATATATGGTTTCTCTTTTCAATGCAGTTTTTCTTAAGATACTGGTTGCTTCTTCGGCAGTCATTTGGGGGTTAACTTTTGCAAAATCGGTTGTCATTAATGCTCCGGCGGTATTCTCTTTGTATTGCATCAATTTTTTGACGTCTTTTTTTTCTTCTTCAGACATGACAGAGAGAAGCTGTTTCTTTAAAGCAGGCGTGATTTTTAAAAAGAGGTCGGCTCTTTCATCCGGAGGCATCTCATCCAGAATATTTTTCAGTCTTCCGGTAGTTAAATCCTGAAGTATCAGGATTTGATTTTCGTTGGAAAGATAACTGAATATTTCAGGTAAATTTTCTCTGGAAATTAGTTTAATAATTTCTATGATTTCTTCATGTTCCAGGGATTTAAACAGTTCTGCTGCATCAGGAGGTAATAATTCTTTTATAATATCTGTGATTTCAGAGTATTTTCCTTTTTCAAGAAGTTCTTTGATGCCGGGTGCCAGAATATGTTCTTTTTTTTTCATAGGTTTATTGTTAATATTCGGTTTAAAATGGTATGAAAGTTATGTTATGGGAATTAAATAATTTAATCAAGCAAAATTTGCTATAATTATATGTTATATTATGAAAACGCATCTTAAAAACGTAATAACAGAAGGGTTAAATAAAGAACAAATAGATGCGGTGATGCACGGGGAAGGCCCGCTTTTAATTGTTGCCGGTGCCGGGACAGGAAAGACTCTTGTTCTAACCCGCAGAATTGTCCATCTGATTGTTTCTAAAAAAGCTCATCCTTCAGAAATTCTTGCCCTTACGTTTACGGAAAAGGCTGCCCAGGAAATGGAGGAGCGGGTAGATATCCTGGTCCCTTACGGTTATACGGATATGTGTATTTCTACGTTTCATGCGTTTGGCGACAGGATTTTAAAAGAGAATGCAATAGAGCTGGGCTTAAGCCCAGATGTTTATGTTTTATCCAGGCCTGAACAGATAATATTTTTTAGGGAGCATCTTTTTGAGTTTCCTATCCGTTACTTCAGGCCTTTGGGCGACCCTGCAAAATACGTCGAAGCAATTTTGAAGCTTATCTCGCGCGCAAAAGACGAAGATGTATCACCCCAGGAATATTTGGAATATGCGCTAAAGCTAAAGGCGGAATCCGGCAGTAATCCTGAAGACCATGTTTTGAAAGAAAAAGCAGTGCGGGAGGAAGAAATAGCGCTCTGTTATAAAAAATATCAGGAACTTCTGCACAGAGAATCTAAAATAGATTTTGGCGATCAGGTTGTCCTGACGCTGAAACTTCTCAGGGAACATCCGGCAGTTCTGGAGAAATATCAGCAGAGGTTCAACTATGTTCTTGTCGATGAGTTTCAGGATACAAATCATTCTCAATTTGAACTTTTGAAATTACTGGTTGAAAAACATAACAACATCACTGTCTGCGGGGATGATGACCAGTCGATATATAAATTCAGAGGGGCAGCATTGAGCAATATCATGGAATTTATGGATGTCTATGAGGGAGGCAAAAAAATAATTTTACGAAAAAGCTACAGGTCGGGACAAAAGATATTAAATACTGCTTATCGGCTTATATCTAACAATAACCCTGACCGTCTTGAAGTTAAAGAAAACATCCAGAAACAGCTGGTTTCTAATCGCGGTTTGGGTAAAGAAGTAAAACATTTTTACTTTGATACGGCTTCATCCGAGGCAGATTGGGTAGCGGAGAAGATATCAAAACTTATAAAATCCGAAAAATATTCGTATAAGGACTTTGCAATTTTAGTCCGTTCCAACAAAGACGCAGATTTATTTCTGCAGGCATTGAATATGAAACAGATTCCTTTAAGATTTTCCGGGAGCGAAGGTTTATATTCCCAGAAAGAGATACGGTTTTTTATTTCCTGGTTGAGATTTTTGACAAACCCGGAAGATAGTTTAAGTTTGTATTACATTATGTCTTTTCATGTTTATAGCTTTGATATAGAGATGCTTTCTCTCTGTATGAGCAGGGCTAAAGCAGTCAACAGGCCGCTGTATTTCATATTGACTCATCTTAATGAATATTCACAGTTAAAGGGTTCTATGAAAGAGGATATGATTGAAAAAATAGAATCTTTTCTTGAAACTGTAAGAATTTTTTTTCAATACCTTTCTCAATTCAATACAGGGCAGCTTCTTTATAGAATTCTTACTGAAACCGGTTATCTGAATAATTTAACTGCAAAAGGCATGGAGGCAGAAGCTAAAATTAAAAATATAGCCGGTTTTTTTGAAATAGTCAGAAATACATCCCGGGTATTGGTTCACGATGACGTCTATAGTTTCACCCCTTATTTAGATGCTTTAATTGAGGCGGGGGACAATCCTTCTTTACCGGAGCCGGATTATGATATAGATGCGGTCAATATATTAACAGTGCATAAAGCCAAAGGCTTGGAGTTTAAATCTGTATTTCTCGTTGGGTTGGCATCTGATAAATTCCCCATACGCAGGAGAAGTGAAATGATTTTGCTTCCCGAAGAACTTTTAAGAATGAAGGAAAGATGGCTGCCTCAGGGAGATCCGCATATTCAGGAGGAAAGGAGGCTTTTTTATGTTGGTATGACCAGGGCAAAGAGTGACTTATTCCTTACTTCTGCACGTGATTACGGGGGCAAAAGAGCCAGAAAGGTTTCTGTTTTTGTAATGGAAGCTCTAGATTTACCGAAACAGCCCGGGATTTCATTTAAGCCTTCTGCATTGGAAGTAATTCAGCGCTCTTCGGGCAGAGATTTTAAGGTTGTTTTAGATAATACGCCTATTCCGGATGAAGAGCTGCTGGATTTAAGCCACTTACAGATAGACGATTATTTTACCTGTCCTTTGAAATACAAGTATGTACATATTCTTAAGGTTCCTGTTATGCAGCACCACGCTGTTGTCTATGGCAAGGCTGTTCATGACGCAATCCAGGTTTATCTCAGGGCGAAGATAAATAATCAAAAACTGTCTTTAGAGCAAATGTTAAAAGTATTTGAAAACTCCTGGAGGAATGAAGGGTTTTTAACCCGTGAACATGAAGAGATGCGGTTTTCAGAAGGCAAGGCATCTTTAAGTAAATTTTATTTCAAACAGGAGGATTCAGAAAGTGTACCTGATTATGTGGAAAAAGATTTTGTTTTTCTAATCGGCTTGAACAGAATCTCCGGGCGTTGGGACAGGGTAGATATATCTGATGGAGAGGTAAGGATAATAGATTATAAGACTTCCAAAGTAGAAGACCAGCAAAAGGCGGATAAGAAGACTCATCAAAGTCTTCAGCTTTGTATCTATGCACTGGCTTACAAGAATATATATGGAGTAATTCCTGATTGGGTAGAATTGCACTTTATTGATTCCGGGTTAATCGGAAGTGCTCAGCTTAATAATGCGGATTTAAGGCAGGTTGAAGATAAGATTAAACAAGCTGCTTCGGGTATAAGAAAAAGAGATTTTACGCCCCGGCCGGGTTATTTTACCTGTGTATACTGTGTTTTCAGAAACATCTGCCCTCATACGTTAAAAGGAATATAGAAATGTCTTTATGTTTTTTATTAGACGGATATAATATTCTCAAAAAAATTCCGCAGATTACTGATTATAAAATAAAAGAGGACAGGGTTGCTTTTATAAATTTTATCAGCCGTTTTCACCCCCAGGGCAGGAATAAAGCTATAATAATTTTTGATGGTTATGGAGATGAACAGTTAAAATATGTTAAAATTGATGTTCTTTTCAGTAAAGATATCTCTGCAGACGATTATATCGTTAAAATGCTGGGCAGAAAGGGTGAGAAGTGTTATTATTGTGTCGTAACTGATGATAGGCAGCTGCAGTTCAGAGCAAAGAACTCGGAAGCAAAAGTCTTGTCTGTCGACGATTTTTTAAAGCCTGCTTTTAAAAAGATGAAAGCAAGAGGGGAAAAAAATCATCAGGAGAAAATAAACGAGTATTCGAAAGAAGCTCAGGAGATCAAAAAAGAATTGGAGAGAATATGGCTGAAAAAATGAAAAATAAAAGCGTACTTAGAGAATGGGTAGAGTCTATTGTTATAGCGCTTGCTATTGCTCTGGTTATCCGCACCTTTATTATAGAGGCGTTTAAAATACCTTCCGGTTCTATGAGGCCTACACTGGAAGTGGGCGATAGGATTTTTGTTAACAAGTTTATTTATAGATTCCAAGAATCTCAAAGAGGAGATATTGTCGTTTTTAGATATCCGCTGAATCCCAAGAGATATTTTGTAAAAAGGCTTGCTGCTGTGGGTGGTGAAGTTATAGAACTTAAAAATGGCAATATTGTAATTAACAGTGTAGTAATCAAAAAACCTGAAATATTTGAAAAGAATTATTATTATAATCAAGGGGAAAAAGGTGCTCAGGGTAAAGGGGTTAAAGTACCGCCTGATCATTTCTTCTTTTTAGGAGATAATTCTGCATTGTCCCAAGATTCCAGGTTCTGGGGATATGTTCCCAGAAAGAATATCGTAGGCAAAGCATTTTTAAGGTTTTGGCCTCTTTGGAGAGTCGGATTGGTTCGGTAGTTGACTTTTAACTTTATGGTTAATATAATATTTGAGGAGGTGAAAAAATGATGAGAATATTTTTAGTTCTGTCAATTTTAATTCTTACGTTAAGCGGCTGTACTACAACCCAGAAAGGCGCCGGTGTAGGTACTGCAGTAGGTGCTACTTCGACCAAGTCAAGGTTCTGCCGTTCTGCTAC
>CAZLTA010000089.1:0-6175 GCA_964562345.1 uncultured Planctomycetia bacterium | reverse complement strand
TCTGTTACATGGCGTGACGGGCTCGGGTAAGACAGAGGTTTATATCAGAGTTATTGAAAAAGTATTAAGCCGGGGCAAATCTGCCATTGTGCTGGTTCCTGAGATAGCTCTAACGCCTCAGACTATTTCCAGATTTAAAACCCGCCTGGGAGAAAACATATCGGTTTTACACAACAGTCTTACATCTGCCCAGAGATTTCAGGAATGGCGCAAGCTTAAAACAGGAGAAAACAAAGTTTGTATCGGAACCAGGTCTGCAATATTTGCTCCTGTTGATAATCTGGGGCTTATTGTCATAGATGAGGAGCATGAATCCAGTTATAAGCAGAACGAGACTCCCCGTTATCATGCCGGAGAAGCGGCTTTAAAAAGGGCTCAGCAGGCACATTGCGCTTTAATACTGGGTTCTGCTACTCCAAGCCTGGAATCTTATTATAAGGCCAAGAAAGGTGAATATACGCTGCTGGAACTGCCTGAAAGGGTGGCAAAGAAAGAAATGCCGGAAGTTGGCATGGTTGACCTTAAAACAGTAAAGAGAAAAGGTTTTAACCCCTTGATATTCAGCCCTGCTTTAAAGCAGGAGTTAACTGCTGTAATAGATAGAGGCATGCAGGCAATTTTATTTCTTAACAGACGCGGTTTTTCTACTTTTATCTCATGCAATAATTGCGGGTATGTTGCAAAATGCCCCAAATGTAATCTTGCGCTTACTTTTCACAGTAAAGAGTCTATCTTAGTCTGTCACTACTGTAATTACAGGCAGGATAAACCGTTGATTTGCCCGCAGTGTGAAAGCAGGTATCTGAGTTTCAGAGGATTCGGCACTCAGCGCGTTGACAGCGAATTGCACAAAATGTTTCCCGGCATACGCACCGCCAGGCTTGATTCCGATGCTTTGAAACAGCGGGGCAGGCTGGAGGAAATTATAGATGATTTCAGAGCCAGGAAAACAGATATTCTGGTAGGCACTCAGATAGTAGCCAAAGGACATGATTTCCCTGATGTGGAACTTGTGGGTGTGATTTTGGCGGACCTTTCGCTGAATATAATAGATTTTCGTGCCGGTGAAAGGACTTTTTCTCTTCTGACTCAGGTTGCCGGGCGTTCGGGCAGGGGCCAGAGGAAGGGGAGGGTTATTATACAGACCTATAACCCGACTCATTATACCATTAAGACAAGCCTGAAGCATGATTACAGACATTTTTATTCTGAGGAGATAAAAAGGCGCAGACAATTGGGATTTCCGCCTTTTAATGAACTTGTCAAACTGGAAATCCGCCATAAAGTAGAAGAAAAGGTTAAGAATGTTGCCGCAATGATAAAAGAGCAGCTTAGTGTTTTGGGCGGTGATGTTTGTGATGTTTTAGGGCCGGCTCCTCATCCGGTGCCGAAAATAGGGGGGTCTTACCGCTGGACATTATTGTTAAGGGGTAAAAATGTTGAACAAATAATACGGCTGTTGTATAACATTATTGGATTCAGGAAAAAAGTAGAAGGCGCAGTTATTATTGTTGATGTGAATCCGTATGAGATTTAGAAATGGGTAAAGAAGTTGTTTCTTATCCGCAGAGGGTTTTAAGAAGAAAGACAAAACCGGTTAAAGGAGCCGGGGAAGAAGAGCTTAATCTCGTAAGGCATATGATTGAAGTTATGTTTGAAAACAGAGGTGTAGGATTATCTGCCAATCAGATTGGAGTGAATAAAAGAATTTTCATAGCTTCCCCGAGAATGAAAAGGGATGAGGTTTTTATCTTTATAAATCCAAAGATTGTCAGGAAATACGGCAGGGCTATGGATGAAGAAGGATGCTTGAGTGTTCCCGGTATATCTGCTTTTATACAGAGGTATAAGGATGTGGAAGTTGAGGCGTTAAACCTGGAAGGTAAATTATTCAGGATGAAAGCAGAAGGTTTACTGGCGCGCATAATCCAGCATGAAATAGACCATTTAAACGGCATAATATTTTTAGACCGGGTGCCTTTAAAAGAACGCAGAAAACACTTGAAGAGGTTTAAACAGAGATGAAAATTGTTTTTTTCGGTTCGGGCAGTTTCGCTATTCCGGCATTAAAATATCTTATAGATTCTGAGCTGGTTGAACTTGCTGCAGTTGTGACTCAGCCTGACAGAAAGTCCGGCAGAGGGCTGGTTTTAAAATCAACCGAGGTTAAAGACTGTGTTGAATCAGCCGGTTTTAAGGGATTACTTTTTCAGTCCGGGGATGTGGGTGATCCCGGTTTTATAAAAAAAATATCTGAATTAAAACCGGATTTATTCGTGGTTTCCTGTTTCGGGCAGATATTGAATAAGGAGTTATTAGAGGTACCTGAAATTATGGCGGTAAATATCCATGCGTCTTTACTTCCGAAATACAGGGGGGCGGCACCTGTAAACTGGGCGGCAATGAATGGCGAGGAAATAACAGGTGTTACTATTTTTAAAATGAATGAGAAATTGGATGCCGGTGAAATAATTTCCCGGAAGGATTGTGCAATAAAACCTGATGATAATTCTGTAGTTTTGGAAAAAAGGCTGGCGGATATCGGCAGAGAGCTTCTGGAAAATTTTCTTGAAGCAGCTGCAAATAAAGAATACAGTCTTTCGCCCCAGGCAGGTGAGGCCTCTTATGCTCCTAAATTAAAGAAGCAGGACGGGCTTATTGACTGGAATCTGGATGCCGGTACAATATTAAATAAAGTCAGGGGTTTACAGCCCTGGCCTAATGCCTATACTTACATAGATTCCAAGTTGTTTAAAATATATCGTGCTGAGGTTATTGACTGTGAAGGCGGGGTGCCTGCAGAGATTATTGAAACAGCTAAAGACAATATAAAAGTTAAGTGCGGCGGTAATACGGTGCTTAGAGTGTTTGAGGTTCAAATCGAAGGCAGAAGGAAAATGACGGTTAAGGAGTTTCTCAGCGGACATAAGGTAAATGCAGGCGTTAAACTCGGAACTTGAAAATGATGAGCTTGGTGATATAATAACCAGCAAGCCGTAAAATGCGGAGAGTTTAAATATGAAAGCAAAAATTGCACTTACAGCTTTAATTCTGGTTTTGTCCAGCCAGTTTTTATCTGCTCAGGAAGATGTAAAAGCGGTTAAGATTATCAAATTTAACAGGGAATACAGCTTCATAGTAATAGACCAGGGGTCTATCCACGGTATAACTCCGGGTATGGAATTTATGGTGGTTAAAGACGGTGTCGAAGTAGGTAAAATTGAGGCTGTTAAAGTTAAAGACAATGTTTCGGCATGTGACATTAGAGAGTTAATGGAAGGGGTTAATTTCAAAGAAGATGACGTTATGACTATATATCCTTTAAATGCAATGCTTACTCCCGGGGAAGTGAAGTCTTCTAAGGGGAAAAGAGAAGCTACATCGAGTGAAAAGGTTAGAAAGAAAAGCAGGCGAAAAGAGGTTTCTATGCCCGATAGTATTAAGGGCAGGAGCTTGCAGGAGATTTTCTGGATGAAGGAGATAGAGGGAGAAAACATATCTCTGGATATATTAGCCGGTAAGAATTCGACTTTTTACATCTTAAAAGAGACTCTTGAGGATAACAATATTGTTGTTACTCATTCCAATAGAATTGAAGGCATGCTTACGGCGTTTAAAATGATGCCCATGGGATGGTGGGATGAGATTTTTGCAGATTTTAAAGGTTTCAGGAATAAGAAAGTTGTCTATGATATAATTGTCCGGGAAAAAGGCCCGCAGACTTCAAGTGTGGAGGTGGGTGTTAAATATATAATATATGATAGAAAAGAAAATCCTAAGGTGGGAATGCTTAAAGGCGGCAAGCAGATTCAGGAGATTCAGGAAATATTAAACAAAGTTAAAGTAAAAGCAGAAAAACTTCAAACAGAATGGGGTGATTGAGATGGCAAGAGAAAAGGAAAGCGTTTTGAAAAGACCAAGTAATTGCATGGGATGTAAAAAACACTTAAGTATTAAAAAGTGGTATTATAGAGACGGGTATTATTTCTGTACCAAAAGCTGCTGGTCCAAAAATATTGTTAGGCTAAAAGAAGAAAGAGAAAAGAAAAAACAGGAGAGAGAAAACACAAAAAAACAAAAGCAAACAGAGGTAAAAGAAGAAGTAAAAGCAACTGTTGAGGTTGAAGAAGTGAACCAGCTGCAGGAAGAGGCTCCTGACAGAGAGGTAAAAGAAGATGGAAATGTTCCGGGAAAGACCGATGCTGATGAAGAATATAAAGTAGATGATTCTAAAAGTGAGCCTGTAACGGAAGAAGAAATAAAGGAAGAACAGGAAGAAGAAAAGAAAGACGAAAATAAAGAAGGCTGACATGTTGGATGCCATTAAATGGCTTGGGCATGCAAGCTTTGTAATAGAATATGCGGATAAGGTTATCTATATAGACCCCTGGGAGATAGGGGTTTCTAAGCCTGCAGATATAATATTTATCACGCATAGCCATTTTGACCATTTCTCACCTTCGGACCTGGTAAAAATCACAACTCAAAAAACCCGTATAATTGCACCGGCTGGCTGTGATAAAGGCATCCCAGCCGAAGCCGAATTGATAACTGTTGCGCCCGGAGATGAAAAAGAGGTTTTGGGCGTAGAGTTTAAAGCTGTTGCGGCTTATAATATCAAAGCACAATTCCATCCTAAATCCAATGGCTGGGTAGGCTATGTAATCAAATTAGGGGAGACTTCTTTGTATCATTCGGGAGATAGTGATTTAATTCCTGAAATGGATAATTTAAAAGTGGATATTGCTCTTCTTCCTATAGCCCCGCCTTATACTATGAATGCAAAAGAGGCAGCTGAGGCTGCTAAAAGGATAAAGGCTAAAGTGGTTATCCCTATGCATTACGGTAAAATTACGGGCTCCAAAAATGATATAAATATTCTAAAAGAAAACCTTTCTAAAGATATTGAGTTAAAAATTTATGCTGTTGTATAAATAAATTGTGTTTTCTGACATTTTTAATATAGGCCCCCTTAGCTTAAAAGGATAAAGTACAGGCCTCCGAAGCCTGGAATGGAAGTTCAATTCTTCCAGGGGGCATTTTCAGCCGTAGCCAGAGGAAGGATTTTAAATTGTATTTTAAATTAAATTTTGATAGCATATTTATGTAATGCAGGAGAGAAGAAAATATCATCGGTTAGATACTTGCCTGCCGCTAAAGCTTTTCTGTGATGATGTGGATTTTATTACTGACACTATCAATATAAGTTCAGGCGGGGTGTATTGCAGGATAAATAAATATATGCCGTTAATGACTAAATTGAGAATAATAATGTTTGTTCCGTCCAGCAGGGGAAAGAGCCATAAAATTGAGTGTGAGGGGATTGTCGTAAGAACCGAACCGGAGCATCCTTCGGGTGATGTAAAGGATTATAATGTTGCTATTTTCTTCAGCCGGATGAAAAAATCCGACCGTGCCAGAGTTGCGGATTATATAAAAAAGACTGTTCGGAATAATCCCTCCTGGAATTGATAACGTAGCCCGCTTATTTCATATAATATATGAAATGACGTAACTGCGGGCTGCGAAGCGTCCTTTAGGGCTGTGAAGTGTCCTTTATAGGGCTTACCCCGACCCCCTGAAATCTTACAGATTTCTCGGGAGGCGAATATTTCATGATATTCATGAAATATTCGGGTTAGATGCCTGCCTTAAATTGAAATAAATTTATTTTTAAAGTTAGGAGGAGAGAAATGATAAGTTTTGAGGAGTTTAAGAAAATGGAGCTTGCAGTTGCTACTATAAAAGAGGTAGTTGACCATCCCGATGCTGATAAGCTGTATGTTGTGAAAGTTCTTTTATCAGGTGAGGAGAGGCAGCTGGTTGCCGGCATAAAACCTTATTACAGTAAAGAGGAATTAGAAGGTAAGCAGGTTGTTGTGATTGTGAATTTGGAACCGGCTGTTATCAGAGGAGTGGAAAGTAACGGTATGCTGTTGGCGGCTCAGGATGAAGAAGGGATAGCTGTATTAACTATAGACAGAAAGGTTACAAATGGCGCTAAAGTCAGATAGTAAGTCCGTTTTTAAATCAGGATTTGTATCGGTTCTGGGCAGGCCCAATGTGGGAAAGTCTACGCTGATTAATAATCTGATGGGAGAGAAAGTTTCTATCATTTCATCAAAGCCCAAGACCACAAGAAATAAAATCCTGGCTATTTTAACAGAGGAAAAAT
>CAZLTA010000088.1:0-6192 GCA_964562345.1 uncultured Planctomycetia bacterium | reverse complement strand
TGGATGACAATAGGCGGGTATAATATGATTTTATACCTGGCGGCTTTGCAGGGAATCCCACGGGATTTGTATGAAGCAGCGGATATTGATGGTGCCAGCGGCTGGCATAAATTTTGCTACATTACTTTTCCTATGATTTCTCCCACGACGTTTTTTATAACGATTATGAGTATTATTGGAGGCCTGCAGGGCGGTTTTGCCATTATATATATACTTACCGGCGGAGGGCCTGCGGGTTCCAGCACTACTATTATGTATTATATATTCACTAATCTTTATGAATTCCAAAAAGCGGGTTATGCAGCGGCTGTTGCCTGGATATTGTTTATAATAATTTTTGCCTTCTCACGTATTTATTGGAAGAAGGGAGGGAAGCTTGTACATTATTGAGGATTTGATATGGTAAAGACAGAGAAGAAAAATATTAAAAAGAAAATGCGTAAAGGCAGAATTTTAAAGAAATTTTTTTCCTATCTCTTACTTTCTATTTTTGGTCTTACTATGGTCTTACCGTTTATATGGATGATTTCTACTTCGTTTAAGGAAGCCATAGAGGTCTTTACGGAAGACCCCTTGAACTGGAGAACATGGATACCGCAAAACTTTGTCTGGCAGAACTACTTGGAGGTTTTTAAAGTTCTGCCGTTTTTAAAGTTCTATTTTAACTCCATAGTGGTTGCTATATGTGTTACGTTGGGAGTTGTTGTCAGCAGTTCTCTGGCCGGATATGCTTTTTCGCGCCTTAATTTTGCCGGCAGGGACAAAATATTTTTTGCTTATCTTGCTACAATGATGATTCCAGGAGCTGTAACTATAATACCTGTTTTTATTTTAATGAGATATTTAGGCTGGATAGATTCTTATAAAGCGCTTATTATTCCGGCTATGTTTACGGCTTACGGCACTTTTATGTTAAGGCAGTTTTTTATGACTCTGCCCAAGGATCTGGAAGATGCTGCCAAAATAGACGGCTGTGGTTTTTTCGGTATTTTCTGCAGAATTATCCTGCCTCTTTCCAAACCTGCTCTGGCAACTCTTACAGTATTTACATTCATCGGCAATTGGCAGAGTCTGCTCTGGCCGCTGCTGGTGACTAATTCTATAAAGATGTTTACTGTCCCGATAGGTTTAGCTTATTTTCAGTCCCAGTATTATTTAGTTAACTGGACCATGCTTATGGCTGCATCTGCTATGGCAATAATGCCTATTATAATTATATTTCTCTTTGCTCAGAAGTTCTTTATTGAAGGTATTAAACTGGAAGGAATCAAAGGATGAGAGGAGTTTTTGTAACATTCGAAGGTATAGAAGGCTCGGGGAAATCTACTCAGGCAGAACTTTTTATTCAATGGCTGGAAGAAAAAGGCAGGGAAGTCCTGTTTTTAAGAGAGCCCGGCTCGACTTCTATCGGCGAGAGGATACGCGAGATATTATTGTCTATTGATTATAAAAATTTCTATCCTGCTGCTGAACTTTTGCTTTTTCTGGCTGCCAGAGCACAGCTGGTTAGAGAAAAAGTTCTTCCTGTTTTAGAGCAAGGTGTAATAGTTATTTTAGACAGATACTCGGATTCTACTTTTGCCTACCAGGGGTACGGGGAAAACATCCCTCTGGAGTTGATTAGAGATATGAATTCTTTTGCAGCTTCTAATCTTAACCCTGATATTACATTTCTTTTGGATATAGAAATAGAAGAAGGCTTAACGAGAGCAGGATTTAAGGACCGCATCGAAAAAAAAGGGTTAGAGTTTCATAAAAAAGTTCAGGACGGCTACCATCAATTAGCTGAAGCTTCTAAAGGGAGAATACATATCATCAAGGCTCAAAAAAACACTTTAGAAACTCAGAAAGAAATCAGAGATATTTTCCAGAAGAAATTTTTCTAAAAAATCTTTTCCTCACTCATCCTCTCTATATTTTGATAAAATAATAGCTGTAAAACAGGTGTTTCAATGTTAAGAAAATTAATTTTTATCCTTACGGCTGTTTTTTGGATATTTACTCTGTTTTTATTTTATAAAATAGAAATTCTCCCCTGTAAAAGGTTGAAGTATCCTTACAGGGAGTTTTTACCTTCAGATTTAGTCTTAAGAAACGAGTGGTTTGGAGTTTATTTTAATCAAAACAAAATTGGCTATGCTGATTTTACTGTGGGTTTGGATGATATAGATGCGCGTACAGAATATAAGATAAATGGAGAAGCGTTTGTAGTTTTTCCTGTTTTAGGAATTAGTAAAAAAAGCTGGGTGCAGGTTAAATCTCATATCGATTCGGAATACAGATTGAAAGATTTTTATTTTTCGTTTTTGGCCGAAGGGTTAAAAACAGAGATTAAGGCAGAAAGAACGGGAAATTCTGAGTTTGAATTGGAAGTTCAGGAAGGCGGCAGGGTTTCCAAAAGAAAAATTGAGCTACCGGAAGGTATAGTTTTAGGCAGTATATTTGGTCCCCCTAAAGAGCTCAAGCATCCTAAGGTGGGAAGAAAAATGAAGTTTTATACCTTCAATCCTCTAACATTAAAACCAGAGCAGGTTTATTTAGAAGTTATTTCTAAAGAGAAGATGAAGTTTGAGGGCGAGGCAGGCAATGTATATTTAGTGAAAACAAAATTTTCAGGATTAGAGTCTAATGCCTGGATTGATGAAGAGGGCAGGTTATTGAAAGAAGAGAGCCCTTTGGGTATAAGTATCGTCAGAGAGCCTCAGATGAAAGCTTTAGCATTTCTTTCAGAGGTCAAAGATGTCTCCTGGGATTTAGCAGATGTTTTTTCTCTGCCTTCAAATGTCAGGCTGGAGCCGTATAGAATTAAAAACCTGACTGTTTTATTGAGGGCTAAAAATTTAGATTCTCAAAAGTTATTGAACGAGAGACAGACAATTTTAGAAACAAGGAGTCTAAAAAGGGGAATAAAAGAAATATGTTTGAAAATCACAAAAGATGTAAGCGGGGTGTTTTTAGAAGACAAGGAGAAGTATCTTAAATCAGATAACTTTATTCAGGCACAAGACCCCAAAATTAAAGCTCTGGCGGCCTATTTGTCAAAAGACAGCCCGGATGGAGTTGTCAAAGTTAAAAATATTATGAACTGGGTTTATAACTATCTTGCGAAAAAAGCCACTTTAAGTATCCCTTCGGCTTTGAATGCACTTAATCTTAGGCAGGGAGATTGTAATGAACATACATTTTTATTCGCAGCTATAGCAAGGAGTGCCGGTATTCCTGCCAAGGTTAAAAACGGGCTGGTATATATAAGGGGGAGATTTTACTACCATTCCTGGCCGGCGGTATATATAAATAAGAGCTGGATTGATGTAGACCCGACATTAAATCAGTTTCCCGCAGACCCTACTCATATTATGCTTGTGGAAGGAGAGTTATCGGCGCAGTTTGATATTTTAAAAATTTTGGGGAGAATAGAAATAGAGGTGAAAGGCTATGAACAAAACAGTAATTGAAACTCAAGACCTGAGTAAGAAATTTAATTCCATTTGGGCTTTGAAGGATTTAAATATTGATGTTTATGAAGGGGAAATTTTTGCTTTTCTTGGACTTAACGGTGCAGGCAAGACGACTACAATAAAGCTTCTTACAGGTCTTTTGAAGCCTACAAAAGGAGTGGTGAAAATCTCCGGCTATGATATTCAGAAAGATTCTGTTAATGCCAAGCGGCTGCTTGCTTATATTCCGGACGAACCTTACCTTTACGAGAAACTTACCGGCAGGGAATTTTTAGAATTTGTAGCCGAGCTGTATAAAATTTCCGGAGAAGATAAACAGAAGATAATCGGGCATTTTATTGATTACTTCCAAATGCAGGAGTATATAGATAAATTAATTCAGGACTATTCTCATGGAATGAAACAGAGGCTGGTTTTTAGCGCGGCGTTTATTCACAACCCCCGTCTTGTTATTATAGATGAGCCTCTTGTGGGTTTGGATTCGGCCAGCGCTAAAAAGGTTAAACAGTTGTTGATAAATAAAGCTTCTGCAGGTGTCAGTTTTTTCATCTCCACCCATACGCTCTCTTTTGCCGAGGAGCTGGCAGGGAGAATTGCGATTATTGACAAAGGACAGCTGCTTGCTGTTGGAACTCAAGATGAGTTGAGAGCAAGGAGCGGTATCGAAGGGAGGTTGGAGGAGGTGTTTTTAAAAATTACAGAAGAAGGAAAAACAGGATGTTAAAACCGGTTTTTAAAGCCAAATTCAGAATTTTAATTCACACAATAGAGAAAATTATTCATGCTCCGCTGATTAGAACATTGGTTATCACGGTTTTTATGCTGGGAGTTATTTATGCCTGTTACGGTTTTACTCACTATGTATTTGAATTGCTTAATGGTATTGAAGGTGCGGGCTCTTTTTTATGCAATAAACTTCTGAATCTGTTTTTTATGAGTTTATTTTTTTTATTAATATTCAGCAATGCAATTACAAGTTATGCTGCCGTATTCCGTGCCAAAGAAATAAAAATGCTCCTCACCCAGCCCTTAGAGATTAAGGAAATATTTATATCACGGTTCTTAGAATCAATGATACTTACTTCCTGGTCTTTTCTTGTTTTAATCGGGCCTTTTACTTATGCTTACTTTGTAGTTAAAAAAATATCATTAATCTATCTGCTGTTAACATTCGCAGCAATTGTTCCCTATCTTTTAATAACAGCAGTTTTGGGGACATTATTGACTTTGTTTCTTATACAATTGATACCCAAGAGAGATTTAAGGCCGTATTTAATTGCGGCTCTTGCGGTTTTGATTATAGCGGCTATATTTTATTTTCGTAATATATATTTTAAAAAAGATTTAGTAAGCAAAGGGGGAATGCTATTTTTCATATCTCAACTGATGCCTTTTTCCAATTTTGCCGAAAGGCCGTACCTTCCTTCCTATTGGCTGAGCAAATCGATATCAATGCTGTCCCAAAATTCAATTAATCAAGCCTTATTCTATTTCTGGCTATTGTTGATAAATGCCGTTTTCTTTTTTCAGGTAATGTTTCATCTTATACCTTACAGCTATTATAATTCTTTAGCCTCCATTGACTCTCGATCGGGTGCGGGCGTGGAAGTAAGAACAAAATTCTGGAAATTATTGAAGAAAATGCTTGTATTCCTGCGTTATAGAGAGAGAGAGATTGTTATCAAAGATGTAAAAGTAATTTTTAGAGACCCAGTTCAATATTCTCAGATTTTGATATTTTTCGGGATTTTAGCAGTTTACTTTACTCATTTACATGGTGAATATTACCAGTCATTTCCGATGAAGTGGAAAATATTTATTGCATTTTTAAATCTTGCTGCTACGAATTTGGTGCTGGCTTCTTTAGCGATAAGATTTGTTTATCCTTTAATAAGCTTGGAAGGCAGGAAGATGTGGGTGCTAAACTTGGCGCCGATTTCGCGATGGAACTTGATATTTACAAAATATCTGACGATTTCATTTCTGGCTTTAATTATAACCGTTAGTTTAATTGCTATTTCCAACAGTATGCTTAAGATAGATAAAGAGTTTGTAAAGATAAGTATGGTAAGCAGCATCATTTCTTCTTTTACTGTAACAGGGATAATAATGGGACTTGGAAGCTGTTTTGCTAACTTCAAGGAAGAAAACCCTGCCCGGATAATAGCCGGGTTCGGAGGAACATTAGCGCTGATAATTTCTCTTATCTATGTAGGGGGCATCGTTTTTATATCGGCTGTTCCTTTCTGGCTGCATATGCTGGGTAAAATTTCTAATTCAGCACTTGAAATATATGTTAATTCAGCCTGTTTTATTTTAGCGGGTGTGAGCGCAGTTTTAATTTTTATTCATCTTTATCTAGGCAAAAGGCATCTTGAGGCTGCAGAGTTTTAATTCCGCTTATTTCATATAATACATGAAATGACGTAAATGAGGGCTACTCTGACCCCTCTGAAAACTCTACCCTTAGAGATTGCAAAAGCAATCTCAAGGACTGAGTCCCGGGAATTCTTCGAATTCCTCGGAGTAGGAATTTCGGGTACTTTAGTCCTGGAAATCCGAAGGATTTCACAGGGCATTTCTCAGGGAAGGATTTCCGGCCCCGTGGAATTTCCCAAACAGAAATTCCCGGGACAGAGTCCCTGTCCACAGGACGTCCTTTAGGGCTGCCCATAGGGCGTCCTTTAGGGCTGCCCATAGGGCGTCCTTTAGGGCAGCCCTAAATAAAGGACGC
>CAZLTA010000087.1:0-6193 GCA_964562345.1 uncultured Planctomycetia bacterium | reverse complement strand
TAAGATACCTTTCTCCAGTAGCAGCAAAAGATAAATCCCTTATTTGTGCCATACGAGTCTCTGCAATCATATAATAAAGCAATGGATTAAACGGCTGCTCTTCTATTTTGCTGTCTAATACTCTTACCAGCTCATCATATTCTCCTACCGGAACTCCTTTTTGAAACAAATAACTATCCATTAAACTATCAAAAGACTCCAGTACTGCTTTGTCATCCCGGCTATCTATAAGCGCAGCCAGCGCATCTATTCCACCAGCCACAACATCTCTCATACCATCTGAAAGTTCATCAGGTATGACATCTGTAACAGGTATTTCCTGAAAACCTGCTTTTCTGTATGCATTCTGTATATAAGGGATGGCTGATGTAATTTCTCCTATCGAACGTGATTCTGAAATAGAACCTAAAAGGTTGAATAACTGCAGGAATTGCCCCATACTGAATGCAACCTGAGTTGAGGCAACCCCCTCTCCATTTGCCCCGCCCGGCCCGATATCATAACTGAAAGCATCATACATCCCATCTTTACCCATAATTTCTGCTTCTGTAGAAGCTAAAAAGCGCAAAGCAAAATATGGATATATAGAATCCTTGATAGAACCGGCATAACCATTAGGAGCCACAACAGGAGGTATACTTTTACGATATGCAGCTATCTCCGCATCTGTTATAGGAAGAACTGACCAATCTTTAAAATGTAGCTGAGACGGTAATAATCCTGCTTTTAAGACTCCGATATCCATCCTGTACCCCCCCGTTGCGCTATTCTTTATGTGATTTTCTCTAAGAGAAGTAAGCTCTGTGGTTATAGCCCAGCTGTTTGGGTTAAAAGTATCATATCTTTCAGCAAGTGTCTTACCTTCATCATCCTTCATATTTAATACAATCCCCCTGTTTGCAAGCACTGCTTTAACTGAGTTTTGAGACCAGCTTATACCATTGGGGTCAACTTTATCATCGGTATCAAACCAAATATTCATATAATATGTCCATAAGCCGCCTTCAGAAGAAACGATAAGGTCTTTTATTTCGTTTTCGCCATCTCCGTCAAAATCAAAAGAAAGCTTAGAGCCTGTAAAAATATTTTTATACACATCCCCGCTAACTTCATCCTGCACATTGCCGAAAAAAGCAGTGGATATAGAGTTTTCATCCGGGTTGGGCGACCCCATTGCTAACATAGCAACGACTATTGCTTCTTCAGTAAAAGACTCCCCCCAATAGTAAGGCATAAATTCTTCATGATCAGGATTGTCAGCCAGCATAGGAAGCCAGGCAAAAGATACTTGATCAGGATGCCCGCCATCCTTGCCTCCTTTTGTAGAAGGGTTTATCATCATATGCCAATCAACATTTTTATAAATCTGCTGTGCAAGCTCCCACGCTTTACCTCCAAAATAATACCCGCTTGTTAAAGCTCCTGCTAACCCAATTCCCGTATCAACAGTTGATAAATCATTACCGGCAGGATCTTTCAATGACCTTTGAGGTAAAGTATTCTTGTCTTCTGCTCTTCCCATATACCGGTAAAAGAACCCCCAGCGGCCATATTGATATATAGGGCTATATTCAGTAATAAACTTCCTGTCGGACTGTTCCTGGTCAAATTTTTCATTCGGATGCTCCCTGTAATACGACTGCTCTCCTTTTATAAACATTGAATATTTTCCACCAAGACCTCTTTTTTCCTTTAAAAAATCAAGTTCATACTGACTTCTTAAATTTTCCAGTGCCCAGAATCTTTTCCATCCACCTTCATCTAAATCAGCCTGTAAAGCATTCTTTTCTTCTCCCGGTTCCATTTTTTCTACTTTTGTTTCCAAATATGTAATTAAATCCTTTTCATATTCGAGTTCTTTATTCTGCATATCAAGAAGTGTTTGGAGTGTTTGTTCAACTAATTTCTTAGCCTGATTTCTGTCCATAAGTCCGTATTCTACTGCCATTGGAAGAGCCGTAAGGCCGTAACCGGTAGGTGCTATACCCAAATCAACATTTAAATCATCAGCTGAACCTGCATCAACAAATAAGCCTGTATTCGGGTCTCTTAAGTTAAGAAAATAATCTGATATTTGCGGCAACAAACTATTTATGAATCCAATATTAGAGTAAGGCACCTGATATGGTTCCGGTAATTCGGAAGGAGGTATTCTTGAATCACCTTCCAGATTAGGGCTCTGAGCTTCAAAAAAATTACCGGATGCATTGGAATCTGCGGGGTGTAATTCTCCTGAAGAAGTAGTTATTGCTTTTGCATTGTAATTAAAAGTAATTAAAACCATTAAAGATGTTAGCAAAAAAAACATTCTTATGGTGTTCTGTTTTCCTGTTTGAATCATATTATCTTCCCCCTTTTTAAAATCCCGGGCAGGGGATAAACCCCGCCCGGAATTACTACTCCGTATCTTTAAAAAATATTGCCGATTGGATCACTACTAACACCAAACACTGGAGTTTCACCGCCGATATTATCATCAAATACAGGCTGTTCAACAGCATACACCGGAGATAAATCCAATTCAGCTGAGAATAGGTCTTTGAAATTCTCTTCTTTCATATTGTCAATTTCTTCAGCTATCAGCTCCCGTGCTACATTATGTCCCTGTTCATCAAAATCAACTAAATCGGCTATTCTTGATGCATAATCAACAAGAACAGCTTCATGAACGGGATTATTAACATCAATTGAACCTGCACCAAACTTAGCTTCGAATTCACCTTTCACATAGCTCATATCATCAATTAATCGAACCATCCACTCCTGTAAGTTAACATGCGCTTTATCAGGGCTGTCTGTGATGATGTCTCTATTTAAATCAAAAATTTGATCAATTGACAGATCAGCTCTCGCTTTATTTACAATTTCCAGCTTATCAGCCAACCTGCTTAAATTAAACATTACATCTTCGGACTCCTTAGATGAAACACCTTGAGACCAATCAAATAAAAGTTTATCTTCCCAGGCAGATAAACTTTTACCTAACATCATCGCCGCAAACCTGGAAACCATATCTTCAGAAACAATCCCTCCTGCATAACTATTTAATGTTTCTCTTAAAGCCAGCAAATTTCTCAACTCCTGCATTTTTGAACCAATATCTGCTATCTTTGTATTTAAATCAACATTAGGATCTACTAATTTCAAAGAAGCTAAATAACCTGGTATTCCTGATTCTAACCCATTAAAAATATTTATATCTACCCCATTATAAATATTTTGGCAAATAGAATCTTTTAGAGTGATTAAAATATTCACATAATTTGCAATAGTACTAATAGCACCATCGCGTGAATTTGCCTGCTCCGACTCCTTCAAACTATTTGCCCACTCTGAGAAAAAGGATAGTGTTCCGTTATGCAATCCATTGATTATATCAAAATTCTCTCCAGCATATGTTTGGATATAAGAAGCTACGCTATCTTTTAAGCCTGATTTGTAAATAATATCTAATCTCAAACTTCTCAGGCTGTAATCTTTTTTAAGTTTATCAGCAAATGAATTTAGAAATCCTATATCACCGTCACTTGTTACTGCATGTCCTAAAAGACCTTCTATATCTCTTCTTAGAATAGTACCAGGACCAAGTGTTTTCTCTAACGCATCATCAACTAAACTTTTTAATCCAGGATATTTTTTGTAAATACTATCGGTTATAAATTGATTAATTACCTCATTACTTCGTAATTTTGGATTTGAAATTACCTCATTTACAAGGCTGTTTAAAAAATCAACGTCTAAAAGAATACCTTGAGGGTTTAGGACACTGTTTATTTGATACTGATACTTGCTTCCTACTCGAGTTACATTCCATACCACCTGACCTCCTGCTAACCCTGTAATACCTCCTATATATATAACTGCCGTCTTACCCGGCGGTTCCTGCCTGACATACATACGAGCAGATGCCGTTGAAGTTATCATACCAATAAAAACTACCCCAAAAATAAGCCCTAAAAAAACTTTGCCTTTCATAATTTCCAACCCTCCTTTTGTAAATTAACTGTTAAAAGATTCTTACTTCTTATTCCCATTCTATCTCTTAAGGGTTTATACCCGATTACTAAGTTTAACAGCTCTTTATTCTTCTTTATTTTCATTTTTGCCCCAACTCCTTGCAACATATTTATAACATATCCCACTTGAGCTGTCAAATCGCCCCTCATATTTTTTCCTACATTAAACAATTGAGTTATTATCATATCTAAAACACACATAATCTGTCAAACTTTTTTTAATTTCTGGGGGTAAATTATAAAACATACTATTGCCTTCCTAATAATTGCCTATATGTTTCATAAAGCTTAGCACTATCTTTATAATCAACATCGAAAGCAATTATAGATTTTAAATATCCTATAGCATTCCTATACTTTCCCTGTTCAATTTCGCCAATCGCCTGCTGATATAATCGAGAGAGATTTTGTTCAGCAGCTTGTCTAATATTCCCATATAGTTTTTGCCAATTCTGATAATTAAAATCCAAGTTATATACAGTATCTAAAAAATCCATATATTGAAAAGCTACATCAGCTTCCTGTAATTTACCTTCATCAAACATCTTCTTCCCGTTCCAATATAAATCTGTCATTTCTCTAACAACATCGAATGTAGTAAACAACGGCTTATCTTTCTCTAAAAAACTCATTATTCTTTCTTTATCCAGCCCTGCCAAAAACATTTCCTGAACCGCATTATCAGATAAAAGATTGGCTAAAGCAGGAACAATCATACCCTGTTCTAAAGGCCGATACAGTTTAATTACTTCATTGTTATTGGTATTTACAGCGGAAGCAAAACCATAAGGGGTATAACTCCCGGGATATAAAAGGCTCATTACACGTAAATTATCCATTGCAGTATCGAAAGGGAACATAAACGAGGCATGGCTTGTAATAACCCCTCGTGAATTATAGGGATTAATTGCAATAGGCGGCACGCCAAATTCATCATAGCCGTAGTTCTCATCTACTGAAGGGGATTCTCCAAATATATTATAACCATTCTCTATAGCCCAGAGTTTTTGAGCAATCATAGCTTTATAAATATTTATACCCTGGCCAAATGGTGAAAATTTTACCTCATTTATGAAAATATCAGGCATTCCAAATTCGAATGCAGAACCGCCAAAACTTGGCACTATGTCAATTCCATCATAAGTGGTATACCCTTGGCCAAAATCAGAAATCTTATTCCGTTTTAAAGCCTGCCAATGTTTATTAAACTCATCATCGGATAAAACCCCAAGCCCCAAGGCTAAGTAACTTAAGATTCGAGTCTCAGATGAAAATATCCCATAACGTGCAGTTGGGTCTTCATCAACAAGCTTGTTTTTCTCAGGATAGTAACGATAAAGGACTTTAAACAGATGTACATCTTTATCATAAAAAAAACTTAAGTCGTTATTTCTAAGCCAATAATCTGCTTTATCAACAATATCCGGGACATCATTAAAAGCCTGCTTTAACACTACGAGCCCTGCTATAAACCAGGCAGTGTCAATAGATGAAATTGAACGCTTAAGGATAGGGGTGAGCCGGCCTTCAGAATCTCTTTGATAGAATTCATACCCCTCATATAAGAACTTCTTACCCTTCAAAGCCCCATTCGGAACCTCATACACTTCAACATTATCAAGCGTATTGAAAATCTTTCTTACCTTCTCAACTACTTCTTCTTTTGTAATAAGACCCATTGTATAGCCCGCAGCAAATGAAGCAAAAGCAAGACCTATATTTGATATCTTAGTATAGTAACCGTATTCAGGAAGTCCTGTATTAGGCTTGCGCGGAATTACATAATCATAAAGCAAGCCCGTAGCTTCATCCATTCCGTAAGAATTAAAATATTCAAAATTACCCTGCAGTGTCTGCATCAAAAAATTTTTATTCTCCCGGGATAATTCCTGAGGCAACCTGATTTGAGAATAATCAAACCCTGCCCATCTCTTGAATTCAGAAAGTACCTCTTCTTCAGATTGAACCTGCAGTTTCTCCTTTATATAGCGTAATATGTTAAAATCTCTCTTTTCACCCAAATTATAATTTATGCCAAGTAAAGAAGTTTTAAGAACAGTCGCAATCTCTCCCAAACTAAACAGCTTCTCATCCAGCTCTTTTTGGGTAAATGCAGATTTATTCAGGGTGAAGGAAATGTCTTTTAAAGATATCTTGCCTTCTATAGGCGCATCTAA
>CAZLTA010000086.1:0-6234 GCA_964562345.1 uncultured Planctomycetia bacterium | reverse complement strand
ATATGACATATCCTCTCGATTATCCTAATATTATTAAAGCTTGGTCAATCTTTCCCATAGTTCCTCTATAGCGCAGTCAAGGAGAGATAGAACTAAAAATAAACGCTAAAAAACTATAAAAATGTTTCATTTCTCACTGTCTTCCCGCGTTTTCTTTTTTACCACTTTCTTAACCAAATCTGAATTAGGGACAATTATTTCCCCCTCTTTACTTGTTATCTTTGTCGTTATAAAATCGATGGATTGAATCTGGCCTGATATCGAATCAAATTCTATTGTATCCCCATTTTTATATTCTTTCATAAGAAATCTACCAGCCAATATACTTGAAATTATATCTCTTCCTCCGATAAGAAAGATTAAGGAAAGAGCTAATGGTACAACGATGAAAACAATAACAAAGGACTCAGCTATGATAGCAGAAGATACGTTTAAATATTCAAGTGCTGTTATTAAAGCTAAACCGATTATTGCGTAACGAGCCGCTTTACCCAACGCAATGTAAAAAGGAATATTTGCTAAACGAGATGTAGTTTCAACAAATTTCCCAATAAACCGGCTCAAAAACATTCCTAAAGCAAGCAGAATTAAGGCAGCAATAATCTTAGGGATATAGAAAAGTGTTTGGCTTATCAATTGAGAAGCCGCCTCAAGTTCCATGGTATTGAATACCATAACTAACGCGCTAAATAACATAAGCCAATAAAAAACTAAACCAACTATAGAAGAAGGCTTTTTCCGGATACCTCCCCTTTCCAAAAAATGTGTTAAGCCTGTTTTCTCTGATAAAACATCGAATCCTATGGCTTTAAAGATTTTTGAAACAATTTTCTTAAGTAAAAGAGCGCATATCCAGCCGATTAACAAAATAATTATAGAAAAGGCCGTCTTGGGTGCGAACTGTATGACAAATTGATGTATATCTTTAAGAGTTTTAACAACTAAATCCTGAAAAATTGCGGTGAATTTAAACATAATAATTCCCTCCTTATTTAATCATCACTTTTCAAAAAATCTTCAAATTTCTTTAAAGGCTTTTTAATGATATCTTCTCCTTTATCTAATGTCTTTTCAATTTTCTCTTCTGACTTCTCTGCTATCTCATCTGTAACTCTATCTATTTCCTTTAGAATACCCTCTCCTCTTTTAATCTCTACCATCATAAAATCAGTCGCACCGATAATACCCGTCTGGGGATTAAGATCATTTTTCAACTGCAGAATTACTGCCACAGGCGTAGAAGCAGCCGGCTCTCTGACTTTTAAAATAAAAAAGACAGTAAGTATTTGCAATGCAGATGAAATAAGAAATATAAGGTGCAGATTTGATACGTTGTAAGTTAAAACTGTGAGGCTGAATCCTTCAAATATTTTTAAAAGGCTTCCTCCAGCAATTGGTGCTATTGCTCCCACAAGACCTGTAATAGCAGCAAATAACGCTAAGTAAACTGAACGCCCTTCTTGGGGAGAAAGCTTAATCAGAATATTAAACTGAGATAGTGCTGCTCCCGCCATAAAAGCGCCTGAAAGAATATTCGCAATTAAGACAGGTACATAATATTTGCCGGGTAAAGCAAGAATCCAAATAAACGGAATGATAATAAGAACCCAGCCGGAGACAATAATTACCGGTTTATTGCCCAATTTATCTGAAATGGAACCCCATATTTTCATCATAAAAAGAGCTGCAAAAGTAGCAATAGCCCCAAAGATAGTTATGGTAGAGAAATCTATCTTCAAGTTTTCGATCATAAACACTCCGTAAAAGGGAGCGGCAATCTGAATAGCAAACATCCAGGCTGAAACGAAAAGAATCAGTGTCAGAAAATTTTTATCTTTCAAAGGCCGGAGAAATACGGAGAAATTAAATCTTGTCTCTTTTTCCTTTTTTACACTTTTCACCTCAGGGATACGTGATAAAAACCAAGCAGCTGCAAGGCCGGCTATTACGCCTAATACAAAAAGTATAATAAAGCCAAAAGGGTTAGTTTCTGAAAAGCGGTTTTCCCACATGGTAATAAATTTACCACCCGCCAGAATTGCTATCATACCGCAGACAGAGGCAATCATGTTACGCTTGCCGAAATAAGTTCCTCGAATATCTTCAGGCACTAAATCGCTCATCCATGCAAGCCAAGCCACTCCTGATAATGAGCCGAATAGGCTTGAAAGAGCAATCACTATAACTAAAGCCCAAACCCGGAAATCGTGCAATGTAGAAAATATTGCCAGTGGAAGTATTATAATCAAGACCCAAAGCACGCGGCTTGCGAAAACAGAAAGGAGACAAAGTATCTTTTTCCTGCCTGTCTTCTCAATTATGTAGGAGCCAAAAATCTGTATAAGATTTGCAAACATAGGAAGTGCTGCTAATATTCCTATTTGCTGCGGCTTAGCTCCCAGAATTTTTAAGGCAAAACCCATCAAGAATATTCCACCGGCAAGAGAACCCATAATTGCAGAAAGGGCTCCGTCAATAACCGAAAACTGAAGGGCTTTTGCCTGAGCTTTGTTATCCATTGATTATCCAGAAACTACACAAAGTTTATTTCTCATATCTTCCAGCTTCCCAAAGCATACAAGTTTATCACCTAAAACGACTTCCATATCAGCTGACGAATTTGGGATAGTTGTTTCTTTCTTCTCTATAACCAAAATCGTAGTATCGAAATTGCGTAAGTTTGCTTTACGAAGGGTCTTATCCAATATAGAGCTGTCTTTACAGACTTCAATGCTTGACATGGTGATCAATTCAGCTTCTTTTGCCGCAAATCCTGTTCCCGCAAAACAAGACAAAGTCTGGAATTTGGCCAAAGACCATTCAAGGCCTGTCAATTCAAACGCAATCGCTCCTATTCTTAACGCTATAAATGAACCAATGAGAGTCATAATGAATAATAATAGATTCATACACCATCCTTAGCTTTTCTTTATTTTGAGCTCTTTCCAATAAAAGAAATAATCAAGCCTATAATGATGCCCATAAAAAGTGATGAAAAAATTATAATAGCTCTGCTTGTTGTAAAAGACCAGAACAATAATTGTATCTTAACTGTTTCGTAATTCTGGACTACAAAAACAACTAAAATCAATAACAATATCGATATGAAAATTAATTTCATCTTCATCTTTTTCCTCCTAAAGTTAACAATTGCTATTCGGGTATTTTTTCTCCCTTCAAAATCACAGGTAAAAGAACGGCATCAATTCTCATTCCTCCATCGTGTTCTATTTTTAAAACATAAAGACTCCCCGGCATAAAAATCGTTCCGGGCGCTTCAATTTGGGCATTCTTTATGCCCATTTTCTTTGCTTCTTTGGGCTCTAAAGCATACATCCAGAATTTTTCCCAGAGTTTTTCTTCAAAACCATTTTTGATATCATCTATTTTATACCCTGCAGGTATCTGATTTACTTTTGTTATCTCGTATTCCTGAGTATTTTTTCCATCCAGCATAAATACTTTCCAGAAAAGATAGGCGCTTTTTCCTCTAAGTTTATCTGCCTTCCTGATATACATATCATCAAATCGTATAACCAATGATTGAAATTGAATTATATTTCCTGAAAAAGTAAAGTATTTGGGCTTAAGCGGCTTCCCTCCTACATCGTATTCCAAGAACTTTATTGTAGTTTGACGTTTTTTTGTCTTCTCATCATAATTTACACCGGTAACTAACACCTCTGCTATCCTTGATTCTGCTTCCAGCCGGGTAATTATCTCTTTTAAAATTTTATTTTCATGCCGGTATTTTAACGAAAGGTGATATATAGCAGCCGCCAAGACAACAATAAACACCATGTAAGTTAAAAACTTTAATTTTTTCATGCTAAAAATCTTTTTTATATTTCAAAAACGCTTTATCATCTGAATTTGATTTTTGCTGAGTTTCATCAGATTTATTATTTTGTTTAATTTCTTTTTCAGCTTCTATTGAAATACTTTCTGTAATCTTATATTCTCCCCCTACCTTCTGTACTGCAGCCGGCTGTTCACCTTTTACTTGCGGCTGCTCAATAATATAAATTGCTTTAACCTTATCTGTTATAGTTTTTTCAACACCAATACCCTTTGACTGGTTATCATATTTTAAAGTCAAGTTAGTTAAACCAAATTGCTGAGCTATTTTATCCCCCAAACCTGAAAAAATATAATACTCTATAAAATCTTTGGCAAGCTCCGGCGAAATTTGCCCCTTACTCAAAGAAACTTGGGCTGCTTTCCAACTCTTTCCGGTTACCAGCATAACTAATAACTGCTCCTGAGGCAAAGAAGGAACAGATGTCAACTTCAAATCAGGGGTATCCATTGTCCCTTTAAGGACTATATTAATCTTAATCCCTTCTATAGTTGATGTCCCTTTAAAATCCAAAGATGGCTTTTGGGGAATTCCGTTAAATATGATTTTACTTTCCTGCATATTGATGAGGGTTGTCTTTGGGCCGGAGATCACTCCGCTATTCAGAGAGATCGATCCAAACAACTTAAGTTCATCTTTAGTATCTTTAAGATGCAAATTGAAACTGCATGGAGAGCTTGTTATCGAAAATCCATCTCGGGTAAGTTTATCAATCGCGAACGTTCCTGTTAATTCAGGTTCAAGAAATGTCCCCTTAATATACGCATCGAGACCGCTTATCGTGCCTGATATTTTTTCTATATCGCTGTTCCGGGCAAATAAACCAAGTACTTCTCTAACTCCAACATTTTTTGAATATACATTCATATCAAATCCGCCTTCCTGAAATGAACCGTAAAATAATATGGCATCGAAGTTGGGCATCATTAACATGCCATTATGTATTTTGACAGTAAGCCTGGAAATGTTCAATGGCATAAGGGAGATGTCTATTTTTTTAATCCTTAAAATGCTGTCTTTGGGCAAAAATTCCAGATTTTCAATTAAAATATCCTTATATGTTAAAGTTTGCAAAAGATTTCCATCTGCCTTTTTAATATCAATATCTTTGGATTCAAGATACTTAGAAAGCACAGCTTTTGTGATTGAGCTCGAACCTTTAGTCGTAAAAAAGGAATAATAGCCTAAAAAAATTATTAAGCCGATAAAGACGGATATTAGAATGCTTAAAAGATGTTTCTTCTTCATATACATCACACTTGAGGAGTAACCACGATATCGCTAAAGCCACTTTTTCCGTTTAAAATAAATAACCATTGAAACCCCTATGGCTAAAATAACAGCCCACACCATAGCATAACCCCATCGCCATCCAAGCTCTGGTATATATTTAAAATTCATCCCATAAATGCCGGCAATAAAAGTCAAAGGCATGAATATTGTTGCGATAATGGTTAAGACTTTCATTACTTCGTTCATTCGGTTACTTATGCTGGAAAGATAAATGTCAAGCATACCAGAAATCATATCTCTGAATGTTTCAATAGTATCTATCACCTGAATTGCGTGATCGTATATATCACGTAAGAATATACGCGTAGTCTTCTTAATTAATTTGGATTCTCCCCGTTCTAAACTATTTACTACTTCACGCAGAGGCCATACAGACTTTCTTAAGAAAATTGCGTCACGTTTTAAATTATGGATTATTTGTAAAATCTGGGGTGTTGGATTCGTTACTAATTCCTCCTCTATCCCTTCTATCTTTTCTCCCATTTTCTCCAAAATCAGATAGTAGCTGTCAACAATAGTATCTAATAAGCAATAGGCAAGATAATCTGCGCCCATCTTCCGGATTCTGCCTTTGGAATTTTTCAGCCTCTCACGGATCGGATCAAATACATCGCCTTCTTTTTCCTGGAAGGAAATAACAAAATTCTCACCAAAAAGAATGCTTACCTGCTCTGAGGATATATCATTTTTCTTTCCATCAAACATAACCATTTTTAACACAATAAACAGGTAATTATCAAAATCTTCATATTTAGGGCGCTGGCCGGTATTGATAATATCCTCTAAAACAAGGGGGTGCAAATCAAACTGCTTCCCCAGCTTTTCGATTATTTCAAGGTCGTGAATCCCGTCGATGTTTATCCATGTAACAGTCGGCGTTTCTTTAAATGGGAAACACTCTTCAATAGCCTTAGCTTCTTTTTCTTGAAACTGTGCCTCATCGTAGTCAATAATAGTAATTTTCGCTCTATCTATCTTTTTTTCGCCAATATGAACAAGAGTTCCCGGGGTAAGCCCTGCTGTTTTTGACATTTTTTTAATAAGTTTCGGCATATTTAATTACCTCCTAAAATTTATAATTT
>CAZLTA010000085.1:0-6405 GCA_964562345.1 uncultured Planctomycetia bacterium | reverse complement strand
TGAACCATTATTATCTGTCAGAGCGGGGAAGAAAAGATTGAAATGCTGCGATATTCCCGGAGATGAACCTCTCAGAATCGGAGGTGTGAGGAAATTAAAGGTTTTCAAATGGGGTGCGGCATATCTTACCCAGGTATTAAAAGAAAAATTATATTGGCATTAATTATAAAATGAAAACCATATCTATATCTAAAACCACATTGCTTAAACTTTATTATGAGATGCTTAAAATTAGAAAGTTTCAGCTCAAAGTAGAAGCAGAATATCATAAGGATGAGATGAAAACGCCTCTGCATCTTTGTATCGGCCAGGAAGCAGCAGCAGCCGGGGTTTGCATGAATTTAAAAAAAACAGATTATGTCTTTAGCAGCCACCGCGGGCACGGCCATTTTCTGGCCAAAGGTGGAAGCCTTAAAAAACTGGCTGCCGAGCTGCATTGTAAGGAAACCGGCTGCTCTCGCGGCAGAGGCGGCTCCATGCATTTAATAGCTGCAGAAGTTTCTCACATGGGTTCATCTGCTATTGTGGGAGGGAGCATCCCTATAGCTACAGGAGCGGCATTAAGCTCCGTTTTAAAAAAAGACGGCAGGGTCTCTGTTGTTTTCTTTGGAGATGCGGCGACTGAAGAAGGAGTTTTCTTTGAGAGCATGAATTTCGCTGCTTTAAAAAAACTGCCTGTGGTTTATGTATGCGAGAACAATTTTTATTCCGTTTGTTCTCATCAGAGCGCCAGAGAAGCAAATCTCGATATTTCTATGCGGGCGAAGGCATTTGACATCCCCTCTTATCAAATTGATGCATCAGATGTCTGCCAGGTTTATCTAAAATCAAAACAAGCCATTGATTATGCCCGGGAAGGAAGAGGCCCTGTGCTTCTTGAATGCAGGGCCTATCGTTTCAGGGCCCATGCCGGGGCAGGAGATTCTCATCGGGATGCTTATAGAAAACCCGATGAATGGAAGGAATGGATTAAAAAAGACCCTGTTAAAAATCTTAAGAATAGGCTTGTTAGAGAAAAAATTTTAACAAAAGTAAAAATTGATAAAGTTACAAAAGCAATAGATAAAGAAATTAAAGAGGCTTTTAAATTTGCCCAAGAATCCCCGTTACCGGATAAAAAAGATTTAGAAAAATATTTATTTAGCTGATGCCCTGGACAAAATATTTAATTGAAACTCAAGTTCCCGGATATGATGAGCATCCGGATAAGATTCGGAGAAAGTTAACCGCGCCTGAAGCTATAAGAGAAACTTTAAATCAAGCGATTAGAAAAGACGAGAGAGTTTTCGTTATGGGCCAGGGTGTTGATGATTATTCCGGTATGTTCGGGATGACGCTTAACCTGCATAAAAAATACGGCAGCAAGAGAGTTTTTGATACCCCTTTATCTGAAAATGCCTTAACAGGTATAGCAACAGGTGCTGCTCTTTGCGGTATGAGGCCGGTATATTTTCACAATCGGCCTGATTTTCTGCTTCTGGCAATGGACCAGATTGTTAACCACGCTTCTAAATACAGCTATATTTTCGGCGGCAAGTTAAAGGTGCCTTTAGTCATTGTAGCTGTTATCGGACGCGGCTGGGGCTCCGGCGCCCAGCATTCTCAGGCCCTGCATGGTTTGTTTATGCATATTCCAGGCTTACGGCTTGTTATGCCTTCTACTGCTTATGATGCCAAAGGGCTTTTAGTAAGAAGCATTGCAGATAATAACCCTGTTATGTTTATCGAGCACCGCTGGCTGTTTAAGCATACGAGCTATGTTCCCAGAAAGCTGTATTCTATTCCTTTTGGCAAAGGGCTCCTCCGCCGGGAAGGTAAAGACGTAACAGTTGCAGCTATCTCCTATATGGTTATCGAAGCATTGAGAGCGGCTGCAGAGTTAAAGGAGAAGGGGTATGATATTGAAGTGATAGATTTAAGGACATTGAAACCCCTGGATAAAGAGATAATATTTAATTCGATAAAGAAGACAGGCCGTCTGATAATTGCGGATACGGATTGGAAGACCTGCGGGGCTGCGTCTGAAATAGCGGCAGTTGCTGCGGAGGAAGGGTTTAAATATCTTAAAGCCCCGGTTAAACGGATTGCCTGGCCGGATGTCCCTGTGCCGAGCAGTTACGTTTTGGAGGAAGCTTTTTATCCCGGCTCAGAAGATATTGTTAAAGCGGCGGTTGATTTAATGAAAAAATAATTTATGGATAAAAATTCTAAAATTTTTGTTATAGGGGATAAGGATATTTTAAGGGGTTCTTTTATCAGGTATTTTCAGGAAAACGGTTTTAATAATGTATTAGACAATATTAGCTCGAATATTAATTTAATGAGTCAGGATGCAGTGCGCTCTTTTTTTAAGAAAGAAAAACCCGAATATGTTTTTTTGAACCATATAAAATCCTCCGGTATAGCCGCAAATATTAAATACCCAGCCGAATTTATTTATACCAATTTACAGGTTCAAAATAATGTAATTCAGGCAAGCTTTGAATCTAAAGTAGGAAAGCTGCTTTTCTTATCCAGCTCCTGCATCTATCCTGCCGGCAGCACTCAGCCGATTAAAGAGAGCTGCCTTTTAAAAGGGGAATTGGAGGGAACAAGCTCTTTTCATGCTGTTTCTAAAATCGCAGGCATAAAAATGTGCGAGGCTTATCACCGTCAATACGGTATGAACTTTGTCTCAGCAGTTCCGGCGACTATCTATGGGCCGGAGGATGATTTTGATTCCGAGGGTGCTCATGTAATATCCGCTTTGATTAAAAAATTTGATCAGGCAAGGCTGCAAAAGGCGCAGCAAGCTGTTGTTTGGGGACGGGGTTCAGCGCGGCGCGAGTTCATATATATAAACGATTTGATTGAAGCAGAGATTTTTTTAATGAAGAACTATAATCTGCCGGGAATTATTAATCTCGGAGTTGGTGAAGATATTTCAATCGGAGATTTGGCAGTTTCAATAAAAGATATAGTTGGTTTTAAAGGAGAAATAATATTTGATGAATTAAAACCGGAGGGCGTGTCAAAAAAACTCCTCGATAGCAGCAGGATAAATAAGCTGGGCTGGGAAGCGAAAACCACACTTGATGAAGGCATCAGGCAGACATATGAATGGTATAAAAAATTTAAAGAAGAGGGTATTAAAAGATGAAGATACTAGTTACTGGTGCAGCAGGATATATCGGTTCTATACTGGTTCCGGCATTGCTTAAGGAATCGCACAGTGTTATTGCCCTGGATAATTTCATGTATAATCAAACTTCGCTGCTTGACTGCTGCAGCAGCAGGAATTTAGAAATAATCAGGGCGGATGCGCGGGATGAAAAAGTAATTTCCAGGCTCCTGAAAGATGTGGATGCTATTTTTCCTCTGGCCTGTCTTACCGGGGCTCCTATTTGTGAGAAAGACCCCCAGGGAGCTAAGTCGGTCATTTTAGAAGCTGTAAAAATGCTGGATGATTTAAGAAGTAAAAGTCAAATAGTGATTTTTCCGACTACCAACAGCGGCTATGGAATAGGAGAAAAAGATAAATATTGCAGTGAGGAAACACCTTTGAGACCGGTTTCTTTTTATGGGAAGTTGAAAGTGGAGACGGAGGAAATGCTTTTAAATTCAGGCAGCTGCATTACTTTAAGACTGGCTACTGTTTTCGGAATCAGCCCTAGAATGCGGCTGGACCTTTTGGTCAATGATTTTACTTACCGGGCTTTAAACGACCGTTTTATTGTGCTGTTTGAAGCAGATTTTAAAAGAAACTATATCCATGTCCGCGATGTTGCCCGGGCGTTTATACACTGCCTTAACAATTTTGATAAGATGAAGAACGAACCTTACAATGCAGGATTGAGCAATGCTAATCTCAGCAAATGGGAGCTATGTGAAAGAATAAAAAAACAGGTCCCGGATTTTTATTTTACAGAGTCAAAAATAGGGGAAGACCCGGATAAAAGAAATTATATCGTTGGCAATGAAAAAATAGAAAAGTCAGGTTTTAAACCTCGCATTTCGCTGGATGAGGGGATTTCCGAATTAATAAAAGGATACCAGATTATCAGGAAGAATCAGTTTTCCAACGTTTGAATGTGTCTTAAAACAGGAGAAAAGTAATTTGACAATACGGCCTTTAGTATTTGAAAAAATATCCAGATGGGTTAAGACTTTTAATTATCCTTCCTATATAATATTTTTTGTCACCTCAAAATGTAATGCCAGGTGCAAAATGTGTTTCTACCTTGCCAATATGGATAAAAACCAGGATTTCAACAATGAATTGACTGTAGGAGAATACGAGCGGATTAGTCAGAGGATAAAACTGATAAATATTCTGGGCATTTCAGGAGGCGAACCGTTCATGAGAGAAGATTTATCTGAAATCATAAAAGTTATTTATAAAAACCGTCCGCCTTTAGTAGTAGATTTACCTACAAACGGATATTTCACAATAGGCATTTTAAAACAGACAGAAGACATTCTCAAAAATTGTCCTGGTACGATTATCGATTTGCAGCTTTCTATTGACGGGCCTGAGGAAGTTCATAACCGGATCAGGGGTTTAAAAGACGGCTTTAAGAAAATGGAAGCTACTTATAAAGGGCTGGTTGATTTAAAAAAAGTGTATAAAAATTTAAGAGTTAAAGCATGCATTGTTTATTCTCACTATAACCAGGATCATGTTGAGGAATTATTGGATATTTTATATCAAGATTTTAAAGATTTAGACAGAGTGGTTTTCTCTGTGGCTCACGGCAGCGTTTTTAACAAAGAGGTTTTTGATTTCGATTGGGAGAAATATTTTAAAATCTGCGGCAGAATCCGGGGTAGTGTTACTGTAAACAGCATCAGAGAATTTCATTCCCTGTTTACTGTTGCTTTGCGGATTGCAAAGAATGATTTATTAAAAGATGTTTTAAAGAAAAGAAATATGTATCAGAGGTGCCAGGCCGGCAGAAGGGTTATTGTAATAAATGAAACGGGGGAGGTTTTTCCCTGTGAGCCGTTGTGGCATTCTGTAGGAAATCTTAGAGAGAACGGTTATGATATTAATAAAATTTTAAAATCAGATTCGATGAAAAGATTTAGGGAAAATATTGTAAAAGAAAAATGCAATTGCCACTGGGGATTGCCTTTATCAAACAATTTGATATATAAACCGGGATATTATCCTAGAATAATGTTCGAAATGGCTAAAATTATTGCCAGAAGCAGGAAATGTCTATCAAGTTAGATTTACACATTCATAGCGAATCGCGGGGCAAGGTTTTTATAAGAGCTGATGATTTAAAATGTGCTTTTGAAAAAAATAATTTAGATGGCGCTGCAATTACTAATTTTTTCAGCCTCTCCCATGCGTTTAAGCTTAAAGAAGAGATAAAAAATTTTATTATTATAGCCGGCCAGGAAATATGCAGCCGGGAAGGCCATGTAACTGCTCTGGGACTCAAGGAAAAAATCGCTGATTCACAGCCTGCTTATGAGACAATCAGCCAGATACATTCGCAGGGTGGAATTGCTGTTGCGGTTCATCCATTCCTGCCTTTAGGCCTGGGGGAAAAAGTAGCTGAGCTTTCTGTGGATGCGATTGAAGTTTATAATGCAGCTTTAGGTGTTTCGATTATTTATAATCATCGGGCAAAGGTGACATCGGAAAGGCTGGGTATTCCGGGGCTTTCTTCTACTGATACAACAGCTGCCGAATTTGTCGGCCGCAGCTATACGGAAATTATGACTGATGATAAAACGGAAATATTGAATACCATTTGTGCCGGAGACGTAAAACTTGTAAAAAAATCTTTGCCGGCTCCGTTTTTATTCGCTTTGAAGAGTATTTTAAGATTTAAGAATTTGGCACCCTGTCCGGCTCATGCCATTCCCTGTTTAATATGCGGATATTCAATCGTTATGAGGCCGTTTAAAGAAAAAGTGAAATGTATTAATTGCGGCAAGGTGGAATTATCTAGAATTTTGTGTTGTAATGGACATTACATATGTGATGAATGCATGTTGAAAAGATATGATTGATAAAAAGATAAAAGCGGTATTTAAACAAGCCGGGAAAATAAGATTGTATGCCAGAGTCGGGCTTAGCAGGATGACTTTTTTAAAAGCATACAGAATGATCCGCTACTGGACGTTAACATCTGTTTTTAAAAAAAAGATACCCTGGCTTATTGAGCTTTCTGTTACTTACAGATGCCAATGCCGGTGCAGGCATTGTTCAGTTTCAAATTATTTTTCTGAGGTAGATAGAGAAAGAGAGCTTACATCTGATGAGATAAGAAGCATTTTGAAACAGGCTGTTAAAATCGGAATCCCCAAGGTGGATTATTTCGGCGGAGAGCCTCTTCTTAAAGAAGATATTGTTGAGCTGGTTAGATTTGGCTCCCGGCTGGGGGTCTATATTTCAATAACTACCAATGC
>CAZLTA010000084.1:0-6421 GCA_964562345.1 uncultured Planctomycetia bacterium | reverse complement strand
TCATTTTCCCCGTGATCCTCAGTGGATAAACAGAGATCGCTTCATTTTGTCCGCAGGCCATGGAAGTACACTTTTATATTCACTTCTTCACTTGTCTGGATATGATCTTTCTCTGGAGGATATTAAGGATTACCGTCAGTTTGGCTCAAAAACACCAGGACATCCTGAGTATGGTTTAACCCCGGGGGTGGAAGCAACCACGGGACCGCTGGGCCAAGGAATTGGGAATGCAGTGGGTATGACTATAGCCGAAAGAATGCTGGCAGCCCGCTTTAATAGCAAAAAGAAGATTATTGACCACCATATCTATGTACTGGTCGGGGATGGAGATCTCATGGAAGGAGTTAGTGCAGAGGCCTGCTCCTTGGCCGGTCACTTGGGTCTGGGTAAGCTTATTGTATTTTACGATTCCAACAGAATTACTATAGAAGGATCCACGGATCTGGCCTTTACTGAGGATGTTCGCAAGCGATTCGAAGCTTATCACTGGCAGACTTTTTCCGGGGATGCCTATGATCTGGAAGGGATCATGCGTTGTGTTAAGGAAGCTAAAAAAGAGATCCATAAGCCCACATTGATTATACTAAAATCGGTGATCGCTAAAGGGGCTCCGAATCTGGCTGGTTCTCACAAAGCCCACGGAGCTCCGCTAGGTGAAAAAGAAGTACGAGCCACCAAGAGAGCCATTGGTGTGCCGGAAGACAGTCTCTTTTATATACCTGAAGTAGCTACTAATTATTTTGCTGAAAAATTGAATCAGTGGGAGGCGAATTACCGCTCCTGGCAGGAGTTGTTTTCCTCCTGGGCGGAAGAAAATCCGCAAAAATATGAGGAATGGAAGCGATTTTTTAAAGGATTCGAGTTGAAATCGGTGGTATTTCCTCATTTTCAGGAAGGAGACAAAATAGCTACACGCAAGGCCAGCGGCCAAGCATTAAATGCTATTGCCCAAAAAGTGCCTAACCTAATCGGTGGCTCCGCGGATTTGGCCCCTTCAAATGACACCGAGCTGAAGGGCATGGGCAGTTTTCAGGCAAATAATAATCTGGGGCGGAATTTACACTTCGGAGTACGGGAGCACGCCATGGGAGCAATTGTGAATGGAATTGCCCTGTACAGATGCTTTAGACCCTTCTGTGCGACTTTCTTGGTGTTTTCCGATTACATGCGGCCTTCCATTCGTTTGGCAGCACTCATGGGCTTACCTGTGATCTATATATTTACTCATGATTCCATATTTATAGGTGAGGACGGTCCCACTCATCAGCCTGTTGAGCAGCTTGCTACTTTACGGGCTATACCGGAGTTGCTTGTTTTTCGGCCGGGAGATGCAGAAGAAACTGCTATCGCCTGGAAGATGGCGATGGATAGAACATGTGGTCCCACCGTTTTGGCTTTGAGCCGTCAAGCTTTAGCTATTTACCATAAGGAGGATGTTAACTGGCATGAGAAGATAAAGCAGGGTGCCTATATTGTCTCGGATTCCAAAGGCCTACCAGAAATAGTGCTAATCGCTACTGGTTCCGAGGTGAATTTAGCGCTGGAAGTAAAAAAGATGCTATCTTCCGATAAAGTTCGGGTGGTTTCTATGATGTGCAGGGAATTGTTTTTAAAGGCACCACAGAATTTTCACGATGATCTAATACCCAATTCTGCTCAACATATCGTATTGGAGGCGGGGATAAAACAGGGATGGGCTGAAATTGCCGGTCCTTCAGGGGACATTCAATCTGTTGAGCGCTTTGGTAAGTCAGCTCCCGCTCTTGAATTGTCCGAACATTTTGGGTTCTCCGCCAGGACTATTACTACTTTAATACGGACTCGAAAAGAATCCATTAAAAAGATTTAAATAACATATTTAAAGAGGATATATATCCGAAATATGCATATGCATTAAGTATGATTGAGATTAGAGGTTTTGCCGTTATAATGAAATCTTCAGATACTGTTATTAAAGCAGCAAAGATGGAAATGACTAGTTATGAAGAGAGCGGCTGTATTTATGCGATGAACCTTGTCCGAGAGATGTTATAATGATCCAAGCGTAGAGCGTATAGGGATGGTAACTTACGAACATGCCATTTTGCGGTCGTAATAACCCCGTATGCCAATATAGATAATGTATTTTCTTAAGGGAAGACCTTATAACTTGATATTCCACAGATTTAGGATTTAAGACGGTGTAAGAAATACCCCTATAGTATTGATATAGTAGTATCCAAGTAGTAGTAATGGTAACAATTATAATACTAGAGTATAGAAAAAATATTTAAAAAAGAGATTGGAAAAGATCTGATGGATGAATCCATATAGAACAAGAAGTTGATATTATAAATAAGATTGATATTTACTACGCTTACTATACCTATGATTGGGGTAATGATCTTGAACATTTAGTGTGAAAAGTCTAGAAACTCGACTTTAATATTCTGAAAGTAAATGCCGCGATAGTTGTCGAAATGACTATTGATGAACACGAGCGGCTCAGGGATGGGGCTGTCAAGGAGGACATAGACCTAAGCTATTTTATCCCACTCACCAAACAGTATGTATGGTGTCAGGGGATGAAAGTGCTGGAAGGAGGCGCTCCATTTTTTTAGGACATGATTGCTGTGATACAGAACATAGGTGGCATCAGGCTTTCCGGCTTCATTTATGACTCTTGGTCAGCAACACTACCAGAAGAAATTACAGACAAATTTCCTTACTTTGAATGCAGTATGGCGAACATGAAAGAAATAGCAAAGACAGCTGAAGAATGTAGAGTACTGCTCGATGTAGAAGTTTTAAACCAGTTCGAACAGTTTCTCCTCAATACATACAATGAGGATCTGGATTATGTTAAAAAGGTTGGAAGCCCAAATGTGGAAAAAATCCTTAATATGTACCATATAAATATTGAAGAAGATAGTATTGAAGATGCAATTGTAAAGGCAGGTAATAAACTAGGCCATTTATATATAGGCGAAAATAATAGAAAGCCTCCAGGCAAGGTAGTCACATGCCATAGAATGAAAAATTATGACTTAAATATGTATTAAAAAAATAGCTATATTGTTGCAAGAAATAAGGAAAATTATTGATAGAGGAATTATTATGTCTGATAAATATGTTATTTGCATAGACTTGGGTACTATGGGTACTAAGGCAGCAATAGTATCTATAGAAGGGGAAATATTAGCCAAGACTTTAGAAGAATCAAAACTTTATTGTCCGAAACCAGGTTGGGTTGAACAGAAACCGAATGAAATGTTTAATTCTACATTAAATACAATTAAAACTGTGGTTAAGGAAACGGATATTAGTTCAAATAATATTGTAGCAATAGGAGTATCTGGTCAAATGGCAGGGATTATGGGAATTGACAGGAACTGGAAAGCAGTTACTCATTATGATTCTTGGTTAGATAATAGGTGTCAATTATATGTTGAAGAGATAAAGAACAAAGGTGAGGAAAGATATATAACCGCAAATGGTATGCCTGTAACTATCGCCTATGCAGCAAAGATTCTCTGGTGGAAAAATCAAAAACCAGATATATATAACCAGATATATAAATTTATTCACCCGGCGGGATATGTTGCAGGTAAACTATCCGGACTAAAAGGGAAAGATGCCTTTATTGACTATACTTATTTACATTTTTCAGGGGTTTGTAATAATAGAAAGATGAAATGGTCTAAAGAGATGCTAAATTTACTGGGAATTCCCCTGGATAAAATGCCTAATATAGTAAAACCCTGGGATGTTATCGGTGAGTTGTGCAGTAAAACTGCAGAAAAATGCGGACTGAAAGCAGGAATTCCTATTGTTGCCGGAGCAGGAGATGCTATTGTAAGTTTTATCGGCAGTGGTCTGGTGGAACCGGGCATACTAATTGACCTGGCCGGAACGGCCTCAATTCTGGCCTGCTGTGTCGAAGACTATAGACCTGATATAAAAAATAAAACGCTCCTTTTCCCCAGATCCGTAGATCCAAATTACTGGTATCCCCATGCCTATATAGGGGGTGGGGGATTATGCCTTCGTTGGTTTAGAGATACATTTGCTGCCGAAGAAAAAGAAGAGTCTCAGGAAAAGGGAGTAAGCACCTATTATCTTCTAGATGAAAGGGCCGCTAAAATTTCCCCGGGTTCAGACGGTCTAGTTTTTTTACCACATCTTGCAGGTAGGACCTATCCTGTAGATAGCAAAGTTAAAGGTTCCTGGATTGGATTTAGCTGGAGTCATAAAAAAGCCCATTTTTACCGCTCAATATTAGAGGCTATTGCCTATGAATATCGATATTATTTTAGAATTATAAAAGAGTTGTTCCCGGAAACGAATTATTCTGAAGTAAGAGTAATTGGTGGAGGAAGTAAGAGTAATCTCTGGAATCAAATTAAAGCTGATGTACTTGGTATTCCATATGTACAAATAAATGAAGAGGACGTGGGACTGATAGGTCTTGCAATGACCGTTGCTAAAGGGGTCGGCTTGATTGATGATATAAGCAAAAATATTAAAAATATTATTAAACCCACGGTTAAATATGAACCCAGAGATAAACATCATAAATATTATCAAAACTATGCTGATTTATATGAGGGTCTCTTTAAAAATATTAATCCAACCTTTTTTGAACTAAGTAAAATTTCTGAGTTGCCAAACCCCCAGGAATTAGGAGATTTATAAAAATAAAGGAGTGATGTGTTATGATGTCAAAAATAGAAAATTTAAAAAGAATTGAAGAATCGGGAATTGTAGCAGTAGTTAGGGCTGAGAGTTCCGAGCAAGCACTTAAAATAGCAGAAGCCGTTAAGGCAGGCGGAATTCAGGCTATTGAAATTACCATGACTGTACCCGGAGCAGTGGAAGTTATTAGAGATTTAGCGCAAACATATAAAAAGAATGAGATACTAATTGGAGCGGGTTCCGTTCTTGATGTGGAAACTGCTCGTATCTGCCTGCTGGCAGGTGCTGAATATATCGTGTCTCCTGCTTTTGATATTGAAACTATAAAATTATGTAATAGGTACCAGAAAATTGTTATACCCGGCGCTATGAGTGTGACAGAGGTTTTACGGGCAATGGAAGCAGGGGCAGATGTTGTCAAGATCTTCCCAGCCGAATTATTTGGACCAAAAATTATTGAGGCAATTAAGGGTCCATTGCCTCAAGCTCCCCTATTACCTACCGGTGGAGTTAATTTGAATAATGTTGATCAATGGATTACTGCTGGAAGTTTTGCTGTCGGAGTAGGAAGTGCTCTAACAGGTGGAGCTAAAAAAGGAGATTATAATGAAGTAACTCGAATTGCAAAAGAATTTATTAAAAAAATTAGTATTACTAGAAATAAAATTGATTTAACATAATATAGATTTAGATGTATAAATTTTTATTAAGGAGGTATCAATCTGTGAATAAAATAGGGATTTACTATGCTTATTGGTGTAAAGATTGGGATACAGATTTTTCTTATTATGCTTCGAAAGTTTCTAGATTGGGTTTCAATATATTTGAGGTTAATGCTGACGCCATTATGAATATGTCCGATACAGCCCGACAGAACTTAAAAGACCTAGTTAAAAAGGAAAATTTAGAAATGACATTTTGTATGGGTCTGGCAAATAAATATGACATTTCAGTTGCAGACGAAAGTATCAGAAGAAGAGGTATAGAATTTTTAAAAAGAATTATTGAGATGGTTTCTAAAATGAGTGGAAAAAAACTGTCCGGAATTCTTTACGCTGCCTGGAATCCAGTTTTACCTAAAGGAGATTTTAATAAAGCTGCTTTCACTGAACGTAGTGTTGAAAGTATGAAGGAAGTAATTAAAACGGCTAAAAACTTTGGAGTTTATTGTAATGTAGAAGTTGTAAACCGCTTTGAGCAATTTATTTTAAATACCTGTGAGGAAGCAGTTGATTATGTCAATATGGTTAATAGTCCTAATATAAAGGTCCTTTTAGATACCTATCATATGAATATTGAGGAAGATAGTATTGAAGAGGCAATTATAAAGGCAGGTAATAAACTAGGACACTTACATATAGGAGAAAATAATAGAAAGCCTCCAGGTCAAGGTGGTCATATACCATGGGATGAAGTGATATGTGCAATTAAAAAAATTAATTATGAAGGAAATATTGTAATGGAGCCTTTTATTATGCCTGGTGGTGAGGTAGGAAGAGATATTAAGGTTTGGAGAGATATGAGCATTGGGATAGACTTTGATGAAAAAGCGAAAGAGGCGCTTACTTTTATTAAAGAAAAATTAAAAATTTAATACTAAACTGTTCTTAAAAATTAAAGTCAAAATATTTTTATTTTGTTTAGAAGTATTTGAATATCTGAAAGATTTTAAAAGACCTAAAAAAGGAGCGTTTCAAATGAAGAAAGTTAAATTTTGTCTTATCGGAGCTGGAAGAGCTGGAATGGT
>CAZLTA010000083.1:0-6448 GCA_964562345.1 uncultured Planctomycetia bacterium | reverse complement strand
GAGTATTCCAATATTCCTGTCTTGATTGATGAAATTAAAAACAGGCCTGACCTGTTGGAAACGATAGCGCCTGCTTTTATTTCCCGCCTGAGCCACGGTGATCTAATCATTCGGAATATGTTCAAAGAGGATTCAGGGCATATTCGTCTTATAGATGTAAAGGGTGTGGATCCTGAGGATGAAGCATTAGACCCTCTTTACGGTATCAGTAAAATGGTATTTGGTTTTGGATATGACCTTGTGCGGGAAGGTTTATATGATTTAGACGTTAAGAGGCAGGAAAACGGCAGTTTCTCCTTTGATTTAAAATTTGACGGCAGTAATCCAATTGTTGCGAGGTATTTAGAAGCGATACAATTGGCGAAAAAGATGGTTGAGGACAATCCTGAATTCAATCAGGTTATGCAATCTGATATTCACTGGGAAGAGCGGCTTGCTTTTTCAATTACCGCCCACTTTATAGGAGATTTAGCCTGCCATTTAGAGCCGGATAAATCAGGCCGCTCCTCACTTGCATTATATGCAATTGGGACAGTCCTTTTGGATGATTACCTTAGGCATCTTGATATTGATTTAGGCTTAATTTTTAAAGCAGATAATCAAGAATGAATAAAATAAAAAATAATATTATGCTGTTTTTTATTATTCCTTCTTTCCTATCTGTAAATGCATCAATAGCTCTTGCAAGAAGGATAAAAATAGACCCCTCTTTGTATAACTATCGGCAGGATGCTGCAAGAATTGAGTCGGTTTTGGGTAGAAGTAATAATGCTGTTTTAATTACAAGCGGGTTAGATGCCGATACCTTAAAAAGAGTTTTAGAAGCTCAGACTGGGGAATTTTATCGTTATGTAGATTTGCAGGAACTTATAGATGAATTCGGTCTGGAAGGAACTGTCAATATTGTTGAGCAGATGATAGATTTTTCTAAAGAGCCGCTTTTAATCAATAAGGTGGATAGATTTTTGAAATCGGATATATGGAGAGAAAAGCTTCTTAAACTGATATCAAATTCTATCGACTTTGTTGGAATAACCGATTTCGATGGTTATAGAAAGCTTGAAGAAGATAAGGATATAGCGGAGAAGCTTAATTTTCTCATTGAAAGTAAGAATGTAAGTCCGGAAGATAGCGGCAAAAAAGTGGCTGTCATAGGTGCTTCAGGTCTTTTGGGCGGCAAGATTTATGAAGTATTTTCTGCTCAGTTTGATAATGTAATAGGAACTTGTTTTAGTAATACAGATTCTGGTTTTGTGGTTTTAGATGCTGTCTCAAAAGATAGTATCAGAAAGTTTTTAAGACAATATGACCCGGATGTTATCATCTATGCGGCTGGTGCGGCATCTGTGGATGAATCAGCCAATGCGGGAGAATATGCGCGTATAATTAATGCTGAAGCTATGCGTTGGTTTGCAGAAAATTTTAACGGTAAATTTGTTTATATATCCACTGACTATGTTTTTGATGGTGAAAGTCCGCCTTATGTAACAGATTCAGCCAGGAATCCTTTAAATTATTACGGGGAAACGAAAGTAGAAGGAGAAAATATAGTAGAAGATGCCTTTACAGATACCATTATAGTGCGCCCCAGCATACTTTACGGTTACAATTCCAATAGCGGTGAAATTATAGTTGGCACGAATAGTTTAAACGGACTTTTAGCAGGAGAAGAATTGCAGGTAGATAATAAGCAGGTTCGCTATCCGGTATTGGCTGATGATGTAGCAAGTTCTATTTTAAGGCTTGTTTCGCATGATGCTTCAGGTATATTCCATTTGGGCGGAAGAGAAGCTGTTACGAAATATCAATTAATAGTTGAATTAGCAGAAACACTGGGCTTAGGGTCTGTCGAGCAGATTGAGGCTGTAATTTCCGCTGGCAATGTTACAAGGCCCTACAACCCAAAATTAATATTGTCTGATTTTCTTTCTTCTATTGATGAGGGATTATTACAATTGAAAGCGCAAATAGATTTACCTTAAGTTTTTAGTCTGCAGAAAGACAGGAAAAGGTTCTTTATATCAACGATTTATTCGGAAATTTTCTTTTTGCGGTTCTGTGTGTAGCTATTTCTAAGTGAAATATAGGGGTCAATAGCTTCCCTCATGGTCGCATCATAGTTATCGCGCACACTATATGAATAATTGTTAACGGCGTTGAGAGCGTTTAATCCCGGATAGAGGTCTTCGGGGTGCATATTATCTGCGGCTGAAAGCCAGGTTAAAGGATTTAGAGCAAGGTCTACAATAAAACCAATTGAATCCCGGCTGTTAGACGGCCCCAGAATAGGCCACATAATGTAAGAGCCGCTGCCGGTGCCGTAATATCCCAGAGTCTGGCCGAAATCTTCATTATGCTGCTCTAAATTAAAAGCGGAGTTGGCAGGGTCAAACAATCCTCCGATACCGACAGTTGTATTAATTGCAAAACGCTCTACTTCTGTAGATGCTTTTTTAAATTTCCTCTGAAAAAGGTTATTAGCAAACCTTACTGGCATTATAGCATTAGAGAATACGTTATTTACACTTTTTTGAGCTTTTTTGGGAACTAAAAAATCATATACTCTGGAGAGCGGCCTAAGAAAATAATCAAAGATTGCATTATTAATCTTTAAAATAGTCCGGTTATAAGATTCAAGCGGGTCGTGGACAACAGGGGCTTCTTCTGTAGTATCCCAGTCATTTTCTTCAGAGTTGTTAATGGTGCTTGCCCCTTTTATCAAGTCTTCGGACCAGGATGTTTTAATAAATAAACAGGATGTTAAGAAAGCAGCGCTTACCAAAGTAAAAATTGACAGCCGGAAATATTTAATTTTTAATTTAGATAACATTATGCCTCCTTATTAGGATTGCTAAGTTCTGCTTCCTTTTCTTTCAGTTTTTTGATAAGTTCTGCAAATGGAGATTTACTCAGGATGCTGTTGAATTGGCTGCGGTAATTGGCGACTGTACTGACGCCTTCGATAATGACATCGTAAATTTTCCAGGTGCCGTTGTTATTTTTCAGGCTGAAATCCACAGCAGCTTTTTCCCCATCCTTTGTAATAAAATTTGTTTGGACTTTACTGCGGTTATCTTTGACGATTTCTTTGATAAGAATAACTTTTTCTCCGGCATAAGAATCAGTTCTATCAAGATAGGTGCTTTTCAAAACATCGGTAAATATCTGTGTAAATTCTTCTTTTTCCTGATCAGTGTAATTGTTCCAATGCTGCCCCAGTGCCATTCTGGATATCTCATCAAAATTAAAAACAGGCCCCAGAAGTTCCCAGAGTTTCTGTTTACGTTCTGCTATTTTATCAGTGCCTTGCAGAGAAGGGTCTTGCAGTATTTTCAGGCTTTGGTCAGCCATTTCGACAATTACTTCTCCCGGACTCATTGCCCAGGATAAAGAACATGGCAGGAAGATCATGATTGTTGATAAAAGTATAGTTGTTAAGTTTTTAAAACGCATTTCGGATTCCGTATTTATTTTTTCTCAATAACAAATTTTTTTATAACAGATAACAAATCAAACGGCGGTTCGGTATCAAATAGCTCCTCTCCCGGTTTAAGTATGTTATCTGAACCTCCGGGCAGGATTTCAATGTATTGCTCCCCGAGAATACCTCTTGTATGAATCGAAGCTATGGCATCATCTTGAATTTTGACACCTTTTTTGATTTCCATAGTAACGACAGCTTGATAATTATCCAGCCGAATATCTTTAACTTTGCCTACCTTAACTCCCGATATCTCAATATCAGTATCTGTTTTAAGTCCTGTGACGGAAGTAAACGAGGCTTTTAAAGGATAATAATCATTTCTAAAAAAATCAACCTGTCCCAGATTGATAGATGTATAAGCCATAGCAAGCAGACCTACAAAAATAAAAATCCCAACTACAATTTCAGTATCAATTTTTTTCATTTTCGCACCTTTAATATCATAATGACGGTTTATAAATCAATATCCTTAGATTCTAATTCTCCGGTAAGGAATTGTCGCACAAGCGGATCTTTTAACGCCTTAATTTCTTCCGGAGTACCAATAGCTATTATTTTACCATTATACAACATAGCAACTCTGTCTACTATTTCAAATATTTCAGGAATTTCATGGCTGATAATAAGCGCTGTCAGGTTACGGTTTTCCTGGAGTTTTTTAATTAGCCTGTGAATTGATTTTACTGTCATTGGGTCGAGGCCTGTTGTCGGTTCGTCGAAAAGGATTACTTGCGGATTCATAATTAAACACCGTGCTAAAGCAGTACGTTTCCTCATCCCCCCGCTGATTTGAGCAGGGTATTTTTCTCCATCCTCTTCCAGCCCGACATTTGCCAGCTCTTTTAAAACTTTATCTCTGATTTGTAAAGCATTGAGCTTTGTTTTTTCCTGTAATGGGAAAGCCACGTTTTCAAATACAGTCAAGGAATCAAATAGGGCACCGCCCTGGAACACAACGCCAAAACGGTCTTTTAGCTCTTTAAGCTTCTTGCCGCGCAAATTACTGATATCCTGATTTTCAACAAATATCCTGCCGCTGTCCGGTTTCAATAAACCAATGATGTGTTTTAACAAAACCGATTTCCCTTTCCCGCTTCCTCCTATTAAGGCAAATGTCTGGCCCTTATCGATTTCTAAACTGACACCGTTAAGTATCCTTTTGCCTCCGAAACTTTTATATACGTTGTCTATTTTTATCATTGTTCTTTTCTGTCTAATATACAGCTGTAATTCCGCAATTCTAACAGGCTAAGATAAAACTACAAGAGATGTAATGTAGTAATCAAAAACCAGCACAAGTACTGATGAAAGAACCACTGCTTGCGTTGTAGATTTACTTACACCTTCAGCTCCAAAACCGGCTCCGCATCCGGCACAGAATCCCTTGTAACAGCTTATCCAGCTGATTAACAGCCCGAAACATAATGATTTGTATAAACTGAGCAAAAGGTCCTTGGCCAATATTGAATGCGCAATGGCGCCAAAATATGTTCCGCTTGATAATCCGGTCAATGTAATGCCGACCAAATAGCCGCCCCAGATTCCTACAACTATAAACATTGCTGTTAATATGGGGAGAGAGATGACGCCGGCCAGTAAATTAGGTATTACCAAGTATTTATAAGGATTTAAGGCCATTGCGTCTAAAGCATCAATTTGTTCCGAGATGCGCATGATGCCGATCTTGGCAGTTAAAGCAGACCCGGCGCGGCCGATAACCATCAATGCTGCAATAACAGGGCCTAATTCCCGGATTAAAGATAATGCCAAAATGGCACCCAGGCTTGATTCGGCGCCGAAAGTAACCAGAACATAATAAGATTGGAGGCTTAGGACCATTCCGGTAAACAGGCCTGTCAGCGTTATAACCAAAATTGTTTTAACGCCGATAAAATCAATCTGTTTAATAACTCTCTTAATAAGATACGGAGGTAAAATCATGTAATAAATGGATATTGCCAGAAAGCGCCCCATCATTCCCAGTTCCCGGATAAAATCCAATGCGCTTTTGCCTAATATTCTGAACGGATATAACAGCATCGGTTTTTTAGCTCCATTTTAAAATACCAAAATATGTTACAAAATTATGGATACAATTAATCACCGTTACATAATATAGCAAAATAATATCATTTAAGCAACCTGTTGTTAAATCAGGTGTCTATTTTGCAAAATAGCAGTTATATGGTATAATTTTAATAAGAAAGGTGCGGGGTAAATTTATGCAAGAAAACAGAATGCTGCGTATATTGATTTATAATCTTTTTTTATGGTATAGGAAAGTATGGAATACTTTCCTAACCACTGAAAATCGTCAAAAGTCATTGCCGAAGGCGATTTTCTTGTGCTGCTTATTTATTATGCAAATGGATACAGGATTTTATATTTATAAATCTATGGATTTTTCATTTAGAAGAATACGCGGCAGTGAAGAGAGTATGTTTAAAGATACAAATTTGGAGAATGCTGTAAGAGAGATTATTCAAAAGTCAGATGGGGCTGATTTAGAAGATATTACTGAAGCTGATTTAAGTAACAGAGGCATTGAAAATTTAGAGGGAATAGAACATTTAGTAAGCTTGAAGAAGAAGCTTAATTTATCTAACAATAACATTAGTGATATTTCAGCCTTAGAAATTGTTCTAAAACGCGGACTGGATGATTTTACTATTGTTGGGAATGAAGCGCTCGATATAGCAGATTTCCAAAAATTAGATAGTTGGATGCGGAGCGGACAGAAAAATATGGCTTTAGCAGATAATTTAGAAAAACTTGGCTATCATAGTACTCCTGTTATCAAAGGAGACTTGATTTTTACAAATGATGTTTATAATCTAACTGCAAGAGACGGGTGTGTTTTTAAAGTTTCGACTGCAGCTTCCGGCGAAGTTCTGTGGGAAACTGAGGGAGAGGGCGTTGAATTAGTACATGATATAAGAATAATGAATCTTGCTGATGGTAAAA
>CAZLTA010000082.1:3609-6451 GCA_964562345.1 uncultured Planctomycetia bacterium | reverse complement strand
AAAAAAATAAGGCTTGCAGTTAAAAAAATAATCAAACAGCTTCTGGAGAAATTTAAAATAAAGGAATTAGTTGTTGCAACGGATGAAGAGCTTATGATTGCAAAAGAAACGCTAAAATTGCTGAAATATAAAAGCAATAACCACAAAACGGCATGAAGATTAGAGTAGATGAAATCCTGTCCGGCGGCTTACATAAAGAGGCAGATTATGACCCTTCAGAAATGGATGTAGAGATAGAAGAGTCGGAAACCGCGCCGCCTGTAAAATTTTTAACGCCGATAAATATTAAGGCGGATATAACTCTAGCGGATAAGGAACTGATTGTCAACAGCGTTTTAAGATACAAACTAAAAGCAGTCTGCAGCAGGTGTTTGGAAGAATTTGAACTTTCATTTGAAAAGAAACATATTTTTACTTATGATGTACGGAATCTGGATGCGGTGGATATAACGGATAACGTGAGGGAGGAAATCATTCTGGATTATCCTCTTAAGCCGTTGTGTAAAGAGGAATGCAGAGGAATTTGTATAAAGTGTAAGGTGAATTTAAATATCGAAGAATGTAGGTGCAGTAATGCAGGATGCTCAATGTAAAATGTAAAATGTAAAATGTAAAATGAATAATGTAAAACACCCAATGCAAAATTTAAGATGTAAAATAAACAATGCAAGATGAGTAATGTAAAATTGGCAATGTAAAACCGTAGAAATATAAGATAACGAGGAGGTAATTTTAAAATGGCAAATCCTAAAAGAAGGCATTCAAATGCCAGGACCCAAAAAAGAAGGACGCATTGGAAAATCTCAGCCGGCGCTGTGTCAATTTGTCCGGAATGCAAAAAGCCTAAACCTATGCATAAAGTATGCCCGCATTGCGGTTTTTATAAAGGCAGGCAGGTTGTGGATAAAGATAAAACTGAGAAATGAAAGTCAGAATTGCATTAGATGCTATGGGCGGCGATCTTGCCCCTTTGGTTTGTGTCAAAGGAGCGGAGTTAGCGGTTAAAGAAGACCCTGAGATTAAAGTTCTTTTGGTCGGGCGGGAAGATGAAATAAGCAGGCTTTTAAACAAGCATCCTCAAATCAGTGTTGTGCATGCTGAAGAATCGGTAGATATGGATGAGGCTGCTGCTTTGAGTGTGAGGAAGAAAAAAGATTCTTCCATTAATAGAGCTATAACTTTGCTGAAGAATGGCGAGGCAGATGTTTTTCTAAGCGCCGGTAATACCGGAGCTGTGGTATGTTCGGCGAGCCTGATTTTAAGGCTCCTGCCGGGAATAGAAAGGCCGGGTATTGCTATAATATTTCCAACTGTTAAAGGGTTCTGCCTTTTGATAGATGTAGGCGCAAATATCGATCCTAAACCGGTGCATTTATATCAGTATGGTGTCATGGGCAGTGCTTATGCAGAGTCGATTCTGAAAAAATTTAATCCTACTGTAGGGCTTTTGAATATAGGAGAAGAGGAGTCTAAAGGAACAGATTTTATGAAGGAAGTAAATCATCTCTTAAAGAGTGCTTCTTTAAATTATACCGGCAATATTGAAGGCCGGGATTTATTCCTGGGTAAATGTGATGTTGTTGTTGCAGACGGATTTGTCGGTAATATCGCTTTGAAAGTTTCTGAGTCTATGGCCATTGCAACCGCAGAATTTTTAAAAGAGCATATTAAAAAAGGTTTATTGCCCAAATTGGGAGCTTTAATGCTGAAACCTACGTTTAAAAAAATTAAAAAAGATATTGATTATACAGAATATGGCGGAGCGCCTCTTCTGGGAGTTGACGGAAATGTTGTAATCTGCCACGGTTCATCCTCTGCCAAATCCATCAAAAATGCTATTAAAGTAGCTAAGGAAATGTTTGTAAAAGATGTTAAACAGAAAATTAAAGAAAGACTGCATAGTTTATAATGGAATGTAGAGGAAAGGAGAAGATATGGCTACAGGTGTAATTGGCTGGGGTTTTTATGTTCCGGACAAGGTGCTTACAAACAGTGATTTAGAAAAAATAGTTGATACTTCTGACGAGTGGATAACGACCCGGACTGGTATTAAGGAAAGAAGAATTGCGCCTGTTGATATGGCAGTAAGCGGCATGGCTTTTGAGGCTTCAAAAAAAGCATTAAAAAAAGCAAATCTCACACCAACTGATGTGGACCTTATTATTACGGCGACGATTACTCCGGATATGTTTTTCCCTTCCGCTTCCTGTTTTGTTCAAGCGAAATTAGGGGCTGGAAATGCTGCCTGTTTTGATATTAGTGCTGCCTGTTCAGGTTTTATATATGCTTTAAAAGTTGCTATGAGTTTGATAGAAAGCGGAAGTTATAGAAATGCTCTGGTAATAGGAGTTGAGAAGCTTACAGCCATAACTGATTGGGAAGACAGGAACACCTGTGTTTTGTTCGGAGACGGTGCTGGAGCTGTAGTCTTGGGTGCAGTTGAAAATGGCGGAATAAGAAGTTCTTATCTTGGGGCTGATGGGACAAAAGCGGATTTACTCAATATGCCCGGAGGCGGCTCGCTAAATCCTGCGACGCATGAAACTGTTGATAAGAAAATGCATTATGTAAAAATGAAGGGTAATGAGCTGTTTAAATATGCGGTCAGGCTTATGGCCAATGCAGCGCTTGAAGCTCTCAAGAAAGCAGGGCTTGATAAATCAGATATCAAATATTTGATTCCTCATCAGGCAAATTCCAGGATAATATGGGCAACGGCTCGTAAGCTGGGCTTAAATGAAGAGCAGGTTTTTGTGAATATCCATAGATACGGGAATATGTCCAGCGCTTCCTGCGCGGTTGCTTTATGCGAAGTGCTGGAGTTAAAAGATATAAAAGCGGG
>CAZLTA010000082.1:0-3509 GCA_964562345.1 uncultured Planctomycetia bacterium | reverse complement strand
GCATATGTTTTTCCGGGGCAGGGTACTCAGTTTATAGGTATGGGGCATGATTTGTATGAGAATTTTGATATTGCCAGAGAGATGTTTCATAAGGCAAACGAAGTTTTAAAATTTGACATTATGAGGCTTTGTTTTTTCGGCCCGGCTGAGGAGCTTGTAAAAACGGAAAATTGCCAGCCGGCAGTTTTTTTAGTTTCTATAATAACTCTTAAGTGCCTGGAAAAATTTTTCGCTGATAAAATAGGTTCAGGAGCTCAGCCTGTTCTTAACCCTGCAGTTACAGGAGGTTTAAGCCTGGGTGAATATGCATCTTTAGTGGCGGCTGAAGCTATTTCTTTTAAGGATGCTTTAATGCTTGTAAGAAGAAGAGGGGAATTTATGGAGGAGGCGGCGAAGCTGAATAAAGGTGCGATGTCTGCGGTTATCGGCATGGATAGAGAAATACTGGATAAAATCTGCCGTGAGTCCGGGGCAGAACTTGCAAATATCAATTCTCCTGACCAGATAGTAATTGCGGGTGGTGTTAATGCGGTTGAAAAAGCAGAAACTCTTGCCCGTGAAGAAGGAGCGCGCAGGGTAATAAGGCTGAATGTTTCCGGGGCATTCCATTCCTCGCTTATGGATTCGGCAGCTAAAAAACTTATGCTTTATTTGAATGATGTAACAGTCAGCAAGCCCGGTTTTCCAGTATTAAGCAATGTCAATGCATATTTTTCTTCCCTGCCCCAGGAGATTAAGGCGAATTTGGTTAATCAGGTCAATCATACAACCCTGTGGTTAGAATGCATGAAAATGATGGTTGATTTGGGAGTGACAACTTTTCTCGAAATAGGCCCCGGCAAGACTTTAAAAGGGTTATTGAGGAAAATTGACCCCAATTTGATAGTTTACAATATAGAAACTTCTCAGGATATAGAGTATTTTTATAATGAGCTTATCTCGCAGGAGGTGTAGGGATGGATATTTTAAAAGGCAGAACTGCTTTAATTACAGGTGCGGCCAGAGGAATAGGCCGGGAAATTGCGTTAGTTTTTGCAAAATACGGGGCAGATGCTGCATGCGTTGATTTGGATTTAGACGGAGCTGAAGAAACTTCCCGCAGGATAAGGGAAATGGGCCGGGAATCAAGCAGTTTTAAGTGCGATATCTCAAATTTTAAAGAAACAGAGGAAGTTTTTAAGAGTATTCTTGCACAGTTCTCTAAAATAGACATTCTCGTCAACAATGCCGGTATAACAAGGGATAATTTGCTTATTAGAATGAGTGAAGAAGAATGGGATTTGGTTCTCAAGGTGAATTTGAAGGGCGCATTTAATTGTACCAGGGTTATTTCCAGGCATATGATGAAGCAGCGCGGGGGTAAAATTATAAATATAGCTTCGATTATCGGTTTAATAGGCAATGCGGGGCAGGTAAATTATGCGGCATCTAAAGGAGGGCTTATTGCATTTACTAAATCTGCTGCCAGGGAGCTTGCTGGAAGAGGTATTAATGTTAATGCCATTGCCCCGGGTTTTATAAAGACAAAAATGACGGATGCTTTGTCTGAGGATGTAAAGGCTGAGATGTTGAAAAAGATTCCGCTTGCAAAATTCGGCGAGCCGGCTGATGTTGCAAATACAGCTGTTTTTTTAGCCAGTTTTTTATCCGGCTATATTACAGGGCAGGTTCTAACTGTGGATGGCGGAATGGTAATGTAATTGAGAAAGATAAATGGGAAAGATAAATTATTGACTAATGCAGGTTAATATGATATATATTTTAAACAATTGATAACTTGTCAAAAGAAAGGAGGAATAAATATGGGAGTTGCTGAGAAAGTAAAAAAGATTATTTCGGAACAGTTAAATGTTAAAGAAGACGAAATTACAGAGAATTCTTCTTTCGTAGATGATCTGGGTGCTGATTCTCTTGATACAGTGGAGCTGGTTATGGCTTTTGAAGAAGAATTTGGAATAGAGATTCCGGATGAAGATGCCGAAAAAATCCGCATGGTCAAGGATGCTGTCAAATATATAGAGGAGAAGACGCAAACGCAGGAGAGTTAATAACATAAAAGAGTAGAATAAATTTATGCCGGGCGCTGCTCGGCATAATATTATCAAGTTATTATGAAAAAGCGTGTGGTTATAACAGGATTGGGTATTGTGAGCCCTTTAGGCAATGAGGTTAATAAATTCTGGGCAGAGATACTTAAAGGGTCTTCCGGTATTGGGTTGATTACCCAGTTTGATGTATCAAATTTCGCTTCCCGTATTGCAGGAGAGGTGAAAGATTTTAATCCTCAGAATTACATAAATCCTAAAGAACTCAGAAGGATGGAGAGATTTACGCAATTTGCGGTCTATGCATCCATGAAAGCATGGGAGGATGCCGGGTTAGATAAGGTAGAGATGGACCCTTACAGGGGCGGTGTTGTAATCGGTTCCGGAATCGGTGCTTTGAAGCTTGTCGAGGACCAGCTTACAGTTTATAAGGAAAAAGGGCCCCGCAGAATCACCCCTTTTCTTATTCCTCTTATGATAGTCAATATTGCACCGGGCCAGGTTGCAATCTCTCTGGGGTTAAAAGGGCCTAATCATTGTGTTGTTACTGCCTGTGCTTCGGGAAGTCATTCCATTGGTGATGCTTCCAGAATAATTCAGGGCGGTTACAGCGATGTTATGGTTGCAGGCGGGACTGAATCTTGCATTACGCATTTAGGGGTAGGAGGGTTTTGTTCTCTTAAGGCACTTTCTACCAGGAATGATGAGCCTGAACGTGCCAGCCGGCCTTTTGATAAAGAGCGGGATGGTTTTGTAATGGGCGAAGGTGCGGGGATTGTAGTTCTTGAGGAGTATGAACATGCTAAAAAAAGAGGCGCCAGGATATATGCTGAACTTGCAGGCTTTGGGTCAAGCTGTGATGCTTATCATCAGACAGCGCCGTCGCCGGATGGCGAAGGTGCTTATTATGCCATGAAATGGGCATTGGATGATGCGGGTTTAAATACTGAGAGTATTGATTATATCAATGCTCACGGGACATCTACTTATCTTAATGATAAAGTGGAAACCCTGGCAATAAAAAATTTACTGAAAGAGCGTGCTTATAAGGTAGGTGTTAGTTCTATAAAGTCAATGATTGGACATTTACTTGGTGCGGCAGGAGGGATAGAGGCGATAGTCAGTACGCTTGCGATAAAAGACCAAGTTATGCCTCCGACTACAAATTATGAATATCCGGACCCGGATTGTGATTTGGATTATGTTCCTAATGAACCAAGGCCCTCAAAAATTAATTGTGTTATTTCCAATTCCTTGGGGTTTGGCGGTCATAACGCTTGTTTAGTATTCAAAAAAGTCTAACCCGAATATTTCATACATAATATGAAATATTCGCCTCCCGAGAAATCTCCCTGGGATTTCCGGCCCCGTGGAATTTCCCAAACAGAAATTCCCGGGACTCAGTCCTTGAGATTGCTTTCGCAATCTCTAAGGGTGAAATTTCTGGGTGCAAATTGCAGAGGG
>CAZLTA010000081.1:0-6456 GCA_964562345.1 uncultured Planctomycetia bacterium | reverse complement strand
CAAATATGTTCTTCCCTAAAAATTTTAAAAAATCGGGCAGGTTATCCGCTGACGCGGGAGCATCCCTAAGCATCCCGGGCGTAATTTTATTAACCATGAAAGCAGCATAAGAAACAGCTCTCTGAGGATTAATAAGGCTCCAGTATTTATCTAACACCTTACCGTCTTTAAGTTTAACAGCTCCAATTTCACAAATCCTGTCACCTGATAACGGGCTTAAACCAGTAGTTTCACAATCAAAAACTATACATTCCATATTTTAAACATCAATTCAGATATGCCAGAAGATGGGTGATAATTATTACAACCATCAAAAGTCCGAACATCCCTTTAAAAATAACTGCTCCAAACCTGCCCAAAAACGAGCCGACGCCGGCACGTAAAGCTTTAAGTATATCTCTTTTCTCCTTCAATTCCACCAAGAATGCACCCAAAAAAATCCCCAATACCGTAAGAGGGAAAAACCCTATTCCGAAAGAACCCAGAGAAAGCGCCGCTCCTATAATCCCGCCTATTATAGCCCCGAATGCAGCTTTTTTCCCCGCCCCTGAAATCCGCGCACCCCAAAAAACAAAAATATAATCGAAAAATTCTCCTGTTAAATATATCAATGCCAGCGCTATTAAAACCCTGACTGTTATAATTTCAAAACCTGTCAAAACAGCATAAATTAACGAGAACAGAAATATTAACAGATTACCGAATCCTCCAAAAAATATAAAGATAAAGGACAGGAATGTTAAAATCAAAAATAAAATTGTAACTAAAGATTCCATTTTATTATTTACAGTTCAACCCGGTTATTCCATTGTAGCAGGAAACAGTTCGGAAGATAAATATAAAAAATTTCTAATTTCCGACTTTACCTTCTTTTATCTCTTTAACAATTTTTTTAATTCTCAATAATCTTTCTGTCGATGCCGGGTGAGTGCTGAAAAAATCCCGCGTCATAGATTTAGGAACCTCAATCGCAAATCTTTCCCAAACATCAATGCCGGCTTCGATATTAAACCCGGCATGATAAGTATAGATTATTCCGAAATAATCCGCCTCCCTCTCAAACTCTCTGGAGTAAAGACTGCTGAATGCCCCGCTGATTCCCCGCATAACAATATCGCCGCTGCCGGGAGATATACTTTCCACCCCGTATCCTGCGGCAATGCCCAGCAAAACAGAAGCCAAATCAGTTCCCGTACGTTTACCAATATGTCCCCTAACTATATGAGCAAGTTCATGCCCTAAAATTGCTGCCAGTTCATCATCGGATTGAATGAACCGCATTAAGCCATAGGTAACAGCTACCTGACCGGACGACGCTCCGGCATTAACCGATTCTTCATCCAGCATCCTGAACCTGACTTCCAAAGGAACATCAGCCATTACAACAGTAATTTCCTTTGCTTCATTGTTCCTTTCAATTCTAAATTTAACTTTTTGATTCGGCTTAACATAACGCAGAGCATTTTTTAAATCCCGCTCTCTGTAAATAATATAATTGTTTATGTTTTTTATAATATCACCTGCCTGTATTCCCGACTTATCTGCAGGGCTGCCGCTTACTACATATGCTGCTGCAATTCCATAAGTATTATTGAGATTCAACATTTCCTTAACATATTTATCTACCTCTACAAACCTGATTCCCAGATAAGGGAAACACCCCTTTCCAGCAGGAAGCGCTTTAAGCAGCCTATAACCGACATCAGCTACTTCTTTTTCTTTCCCAAGCTTGTATTTCAAAGCTTTTGCTTTAAGTTCTTCCTGAGCCTGGTAAATTTCCCCCCGATAAACAGGAGGCCCGGTAGTAACACATCCCGAAAACAAAACCACAAACATACAAAACGCAATAATTCTTGCCATAATTTAATATTAAATGCCGCTGATAATAAAAATTCAACATAATTATGTAAATTTGTTATAATAAATTTTATGGAAACTGTTCGATGCCGCCTTTGCCCTAAATCCTGCCGTATTGCCCCCGGCGAACGCGGAGACTGTAAAATCCGCTACAATTTAGACGGCAAGCTCATAAGCCTCACCTATTCCTACCCCTGCACGATGCATATTGACCCGGTAGAGAAAAAACCACTTTTCCATTTTTATCCGGGCAGTCAGATTTTTTCTGTTGCAACTGCCGGCTGCAACCTGCACTGCAAGAACTGCCAGAACTGGCAGATTTCCCAGGCAAACCCGGAAGATATCCCTTCCTATAAAATCACTCCGCAGGATTTAACCGCCCTGGCGAAGCAGCACAACTGCAATATGATTGCCTATACTTACAGCGAACCTTTAGCATTTTACGAATACACTCTGGATTCATCTATTATGGCCGAATCATACGGACTTAAAAACGTACTTGTCACCGCCGGTTATTTAAACAAAGAACCTTTAAAAAAATTATACCGTTATACTGCGGCGGCAAATATAGACTTAAAATTTTTCAACGACACAATGTATCAAAAAATTACCACCGCCTCACTGCAGCCGGTGCTTGATGCTTTGATATTAGCCCGCGAAATGGATGTCTGGCTTGAAATTACGAATTTAATCATTCCAACCTTAAATGACGATTATAAGGAAATAGAAAAAATGTGCATCTGGATAAGAAAAAATTTAGGCGCTGAGGTGCCGCTGCATTTTTCAAAATTTCACCCTTATTATTTACTGCAAAACCTGCCTCCAACCCCCTATTCAACGCTTAAAAACGCTTACAATATTGCCCGGCAGGCAGGGCTTAAATTCGTCTATATCGGTAATGTATACGGCACTGATGAGGAAAACACATTCTGCCCCGTTTGCGGGAAAACCATAATTAAAAGAGTAGGCTATAAAATTTTGGAGTATAATATGACTGATGGCAAATGTAATTACTGCAAAACATCTATTGCAGGTCGCTGGTAAAAATATGGAGAGTGAATGGCTGGATAAAATACTAAAAACAAAGATTACAAGAAGAACTTTTCTGGTATTTATGGGCAAATTTTTTATTCTGATAATATTATTAAGTTATCTGCCCTTAAAATGGATAAAAAACAACGGACGGCCTTTAAAAATGAACATAAAGCAATTTAAGGAAGAATATTTATACCAACAGCACAGTTTAGCCGGATGAAAAAAATAGTTTTAATATCAATAATCATTCTGGGGGTGTTAATTATGAAAAAAGACGCTTATTCTGAAGACAAAATTCTTAAAGCCACCTGCAGCGGCTGGTATCCGGAGACCAAAAGCGATTTAGAGAAGATGATTTATTCTTTCTACTCGCAAGTAGAAACAACAGAACCACTAACTCCGATTGCATTGATTGAGCCTCATGCCGGATACGCCTGGTCCGGACAAACTGCCGCTTATGGATATAAACTATTGCTGGGTAAAAAATTTAAAACAGTTTTTATCCTTTCTCCGGCGCACCGCGCTTATATTGATAAAATTGCCATCCCGGAAAGCGGCTATTTTCAAACCCCTCTGGGAGATATCGAAATTGACGAAGCAGTAAAATCAGAGCTTCTAAAAACAGGGCTGTTTGTTGAAAGCGACAGAGCGTTTTATAGTGAAAACGGGGTTGAAATGCAGATCCCGTTCCTGCAGGCAACAGTTAAAGGATGTAAAATCGTGCCTCTTGTCGCAGGAAATCTGGATAAATCTAAAATTTCAAAAGCAGCCCAGGTTTTAAAAAAATATCTCGGAGAAGATACACTTTTTATAATCAGCTCGGATTTCACGCATTACGGCTATAGCTACAGTTACGTTCCTTTTCATGATAATCTGAAAGAGAATATACACAAATTGGACTACGGAGCTATTGATTATATCAAAAAAATAGATTCTGAAGGTTTCCTCTCTTATATCGAAAAAACAGGCGCTACTATTTGCGGCAGGATTCCGATATCAATACTGCTCGCTATGCTGCCCGAAGATACAAAAGCCGAAGTGTTAAAATACGATACTTCCGGCAGAAAGCAGGCTGACTTCTCAACCTCTGTAAGTTATACAAGTATTGCGTTTTTTAAAACCGCCGCCAAACCGCTTTCTAAGCCAACCTCTGATGCATTGAGCGCCAAGGGAAAAAGAGCATTGCTTAAACTATCCCGAGCTGTATTAGAAACTTATATTAAAAAAGGTAAAGTTCTCACCCCAAAAGAAGCGGGAATAGAAGTTACAGAAAATATGCAGCAAAAAAGAGGCGCTTTTGTAACTCTGACTAAACACCACAACCTGCGCGGCTGTATAGGAGATATCTATCCTACCCGTCCGCTTTATGAGGCAGTAATAGGCAGAACTATTGATTCAGCGGCAAATGATTACAGGTTTTCCAAAGTAACTAAGGATGAGCTAAATGACATAGCAATCGAAATTTCGGCCTTAACTGTGCCTAAAGAAGTAAAAAGCTATCAGGATATTGTATTAGGGCGGGATGGCATTCTTCTTATGAAAGGCTCCCACGGCGCAGTATTTCTGCCCCAAGTTGCCCCGGAACAAGGCTGGGATTTAGAAACAACACTTACGCATCTCTCTCTGAAAGCAGGGCTTTCACCTTATGCCTGGCAGGAAGATACAAAATTTCTTACTTTTCAGGCAGAAGTATTCTCTGAAGAATGAGCAAAAGATTAAACCTCTGGACATTCTTTTCTTTAGGCGCATTTTCTCTTGCGGCGCAGACGATTTTAATACGGGAATATTTAATTTCTTTTCAGGGCAATGAAATCGCGATTGCCATATTTTACACCGCCTGGTTTTTCTGGATTGCGATAGGAGCGCAGATTGTTATTTTTAAAAACAGCATCAGTAAATATTTCCCCCTGATATTGAGCTTTTATCCTTTTCTGGCATTGCTGGAATTTTTTCTTTTCCGCTCTCTGCGCGGCATAGCAAGAGTCGGGGCCTGGGAGTTTTTCCCCTTCCAGAAAATTCTTCCTTTAAGCATTCTTTTCAATGCCCCGTTTTCTTTAGCTACAGGAATAATTTTTACAGCCGGCTGCAGGCTTTTGAAAAATACCGGGGATAAAAATGCAGCGGTCATCTCCAGAGCATATATTGCCGAATCCATAGGCAGTTTTTTCACCGGTGTTGGAATAACAATTCTGATATTAAAAATAATAAACCCTCTATTAATCCTCATTGCCCTATCTCTGCTTTTTCTAATAACCTCGTTATTAAATGCTGTCTATTTAAAAAGAAAATCTGCAATTTTATTATCCTGTTTAGGTTTAATTTTACTGGGTTTTATTTATGGAGAGAAAAATATTTTAATTGAAAAAGCTGCCCTTTACCGCTGGAAACAGATATTCCCCCATGGAAAACTTATCCAGGAAGTTTACACCCCCTACCAGCATTTAGGCATCGCAAGACTTAAAGACCAGATAATTGTTCTCTCTAACGGCAAGGTTATCGAAGCGCTCCCGGATAAAAACAGCGGCTATGAAATGGCGGCGCTTTTTATATCTATGCTGGATTTGCCTAAAGATATACTTATCTTCGGATACGGTTCGGAAAATATAATCAGATATCTCCTGGACTTTCCTGTTCAATCTATCAGCTGCGTTATCCCCGATAAGGACTATTTCAACCTGGTTAAAAAATATGCGCCTCAGGAATTAAATAGCCTCTATAAAAACGAAAGGGTAAAATTTATTTTTAAAGACCCCAGAGTTTATCTCTCGCACACAGAAAAAAAATACGATCTTGTAATTGTCAATATCCCGGATGCCGATACTGCGCACTCCAACAAATACTATACAGATGAATTCTATAAACTAATCAAAACCCGGCTTAAAACAGGCGGCGCAATCGCAACAAAGATTACATCTGCAGAAAATTTTATCGGTAGCGAAATAAGAAATTACGGCTCCTCGATTTACTATACTTTGAATAATACTTTTGAGAAAATCGTCATTATCCCCGGTGAAATAAACTGGTTCTTCGCAGGTAATAATACCTCGCTAATAACCCAAAAACCTGAAACGCTGGCTCAAAGATACGGGAAATATAAAACTATCGATTCCACATTTTATCCCGAAGCATTTTACTCGCTTATCCCCCAGGACAGGGTTAAGTTCCTGGAAGAAACATACAAGAGCAACCCCATTTTTAAAAACGGGCATTTAATAAACTCCGATAAAAAACCTCTTTCTTATTTCCTGAATATCCTGGTTTTGGGGAGATATTCTAATTCTCATCTGGTAAAAATATTAAAAGAAGCTTTTTTCTCGGGCTGGATTTTGTTTCTTTTCCCAATAATACTTTTTTTAGTTTTACGGCTGCATTTCCTTAAATATATTGAAAATGAGGCTGATAGACGCGCTGTATTTAACAGTAAAATTTTTCAGCTCTTTTGCGGCGCCTCTGCCTTTACGTTCCATCTTACTCTTTTATTCCTGTTTCAGAATAGATTCGGCACGCTTTTTTTACTTATCGGCTTTGCAAATTCCCTGTTTATGCTAGGCCTCTTTGCAGGAA
>CAZLTA010000080.1:0-6460 GCA_964562345.1 uncultured Planctomycetia bacterium | reverse complement strand
GGCAAAAGTGGTTTTTCATTTTTATACATTATCCCCAAACCTCCGCCGATATTTAAATATTTAAAATCAACTTCTGTTTTCAATTTCAATCCGATTTTAATCGCATTTAAAAAAGGCTCTAAATGTACAATCTGAGAACCGATATGAAGATGAATCCCTTTAATACTTATATTTTTATACTTGGATTTATTCCTGAATATACTTTTTACCATTTTATAAGGCATCCCGAATTTGGTCTCTTTCTTACCGGTTGTAATAAACTTATGCGTTTTGGCATCAACATCAGGATTAAGTCTCAGGCAGACATCCTGAATCTTCCTGTATCTTTTGGCAGCTTTGTTTATCTTCTCCAGCTCCGGAAGTGATTCAACATTAAAGAACAAAATTCCTGTTTTAACTGCAAACTCAATCTCGTCTTCTGTTTTGCCTGCACCGGCATAGACAATTTTTTGAGCAGGACATCCTGCTTTAATTGCCTTATACAACTCACCGCCTGAGACAATATCAATACCGGCGCCGCTTTTAACCAGCAGCCTTAAAACAGCCAGATTGCAATTAGCTTTCATGCTGAAACAAATCAGCGGATTAAAAACTTTAAAAGCATGTTTCAATTTGAAAAAATGGTCCAATATTGTATTGGCGCTGTAGATATAAAGCGGGCTGTGGAACTGCTTGATTATATCCTCTACCTTGACTTCCTCGGCATATAAATTAGCGCCCCGGTAATGAAACCTATGCATAGTTTATCCCCCCAGAATCCGCTGCCACTTCGTTATCTCTTTAGCCACGTATTTCCTGCCGGTAGAGCCTATCGTTGACTTCCGGTTTACAGATTTATCAGCATTAAAATATTCATTTATTTTGATATCCCGGGATAATATTTTTTGAATAATGGATTTATCCAGTTCAACTATATTTTTATTCTTCCCCTCTGCATATTTTATTAACTCACCTACTCTTTTATGCGCTTCTTTCCAGAAAATACCCTGTTTGATTAATTCCTCGGATATATCCGTCAAATAAAATTTTTCATCACGCAGAGCAAGAGACGCTCTTTGCTTGTTAACTGCCATCTCAGATATCACAATTTCTGCAACTTCAAGAACCCTCACGCTTAAAAGATACGATGAGAACAACGGCTTTTTATCCAGCTGCAAATCCCGGTTATATGTTGTAGGCAGCCCTTTTAAAATATCCGCCAAAAACACATAATTCGATAACGCCTCAGAAGCTGATGCTCTTATCAGCTCAACCGGATCCGGATTCTTTTTATGCGGCATCAAGCTGGAACCAGTCGTAATTTTATCCCCAAAATCAATAAAGCCGTACCCCGGGCTGTTATAAATTATCAAATCCGAAGCCAGCCTGCTCAAATGCAGAAGCATTGTAAGATTGCAATTTAAATATTCCAATATAAAATCTCTGTCAGTTACCATATCGATGCTGTTAGAACCTACAGCTGAAAAATTAAGATTCTGTTTCAACCTTTCTCTGTCTATACCCAAATTGCTTCCTGAAAGCGCCCCGCTTCCTAAAGGTAAAATATCACTTCTGCTCAGGCAATCTGCGAATCTCTGCTTATCCCTCGCTATCTGTTCTATAAAAGATAGCATCCAGTGTGAAAAAAGCACCGGCTGGGCATATTGCAGATGGGTAAATCCCGGGATTACAATTCCGGAATAAGTATTAGCTTTTTTCAACATCGCTTTTTGAAGATCACTGATAAGCTCTTCAGTTTCCAGCAGTGCATCTTTTAAAAACATTCTCATAATAGTTACAACCTGCTCATTTCTGCTTTTGCCGGCATGTATTTTATCAGTCGAATTACCTGCTTTTTTTCTCAGAAGTTTGTAAAATAAAGAGTGAATATCTTCTTCTTTGAAATCTATTTTTACTTTATTATCTGAATAATCTTTCAAAATATCCTTGATTGATTTAATTATTTTCTTCATTTCAACAGAACTCATAATCTTTAAGCGGTTTAACTCCTTAACCCAGGCGATATTGGAATAAGCTTCATACTCAAGCAGAAACCAGTCATATTCTATGCTTTTCGTAAAATCTAAAACAAGAGGGTCTAAATCCTCTTTAAATCTTCCGCCCCATAATTTTTCTTTCATTTCAACTCCCCCTGAAACTCTGCGACCATATTTTTATAAAACCCGCACTTGCTTTGTGGTCAAATATATCACCTTCACCGTATGTTGCAAGTTTGATATTATACCTGGAAAATTTAGATTCTCTGGATGCGGCTTTTATATTACCCTTTTCCAATTTCAATTTTACCTTACCTGTTATATATTTTTGCGTATCATCTATAAACGCATCTAAAGACGCCTTTAAAGGCGTAAACATAAGCCCGTAATAAATAAGTTCGGCATATTTCTGGGAAATAATATTCTTAAAATGCAAGCTTTCCCTGTCTAAGACAATCGATTCCAGCTCACTATGCGCAAAGTATAGAATGGCAGCTGCCGGCGATTCATATACCTCCCTGCTTTTAATTCCAACCAGCCTGTTTTCAACCATATCAACCCGTCCGATTCCGTGTTTCCCGCCAAGTTTGTTTAGTTTCTCAACCAGCTCTACAGAACTCATCTTTTTACCGTTCAATGCTACAGGCAATCCTTTTTCAAATTCAACCTCGACGTATTCTCCTCCCTGAGGAGCTTTTGCTATTGAATTCGTAATCAAAAACACATCTTCAGGCACCTCTTTATCTATCTCCTCCAAGATACCGCATTCGATACTTATACCCCAGAGATTTCTGTCGATACTGTAAGCTGATTTCTTGACCTCAATAGGAATCTTTCTATCTCTGGCATATTTGATTTCTTCTGCCCTGTTTTTTAATTCCCAATCCCGCAATGGAGCAATTATTTTTAACTTAGGAGCTAAAACTTTTATAGCTACTTCAAATCTAACCTGGTCATTGCCTTTGCCTGTACAGCCATGCACAACTGCATTTGCTCCTTCTTTCCCAGCAATATCTACAAGATATTTTGATATTAACGGCCGCGAAAGGGCTGTTGCAAGATAATATTTATTTTCATACAAGGCATGGGCCTTTAATGCCTTAAAAGCAAACTCCTGAATAAACTCTTTCCTTAAGTCTTTGACAATAAACTTCGCTGCACCTGCAATTTTTGCCCTTTTTGATATAATATCAAATCTCTTTTCGCCCTGGCCGACATCGGCACTAAAGGCAATAACTTCATATCCCTGCTCCTTAAGCCAGGGAATTGCAACAGTTGTATCCAGACCTCCCGAATATGCTAATACTACTTTTCTAGCCATAAATTACCTCCCATTATTGTTTCTATAATACAGTAAAACATATAAATTTTCTATTCTAAAAACAGTTCTGTTTTTAATCTGTTCTTCAGGTATTATCTAATTAAATTTTTTCTTATCTCCCTCCTATAAATACTGCTTATTGAAATAACAACGCTCCTGAAGCAAGGATTTTCTTTTTTAAATCATTAAAACTCTTTAACTTTATTATCTGTCTTAAAACATATCCTAATCTAAAGTAAAATCTATAATAGGCCTTTTTCTGCCATATTATCAATTCTGCTTCACTAAGGGTATTGGGTATAAAAACATTATTAGCATAGGGCATTTTCATCCTATCAGGATATTTAATAACTCTTCCATACCTATCTGCTTTCTTTTCCAGCAGAGTACCCGGAATAACATTAAGAGGGAAAAAAGTAGCATAGTCAAGAGGAAGCGAAGTTGCCAGATTAAGTGTTTTTTTAATATCCGCTGCTGTTTCAGTCGGCAGCCCGAGTATAAAAAACCCTTTAATTTCAATTCTAGCTTTTTTGGTTAAATTCACCGCTTGGCGTATCTGTGTTAAATAACATTTCTTATTTATAATATCCAATATCCTCTGAGAACCGCTTTCTATTCCATATGCAATCTGCCAGCATCCTGCTGCTTTCATAATTTTTAAAAGTTCATAATCAGCACTATTAACTCTCATCATACATGACCAGTTGATTTTCAGATTCCTTTTTAATATCTCTCGGCATATGCTATAAACTCTGCCTTTATCAAAAGCAAAATCATCATCCAGAATCCAAAAATTTCTAACACTATATTTCACCACTACCTTTTCTATCTCCCCTAAAACATAATCCACGCTATGCCCTCTCCAGAAAGTACTGTTGCTTAAACTATTTATGCAGTACAAACACTTATAATTGCAACCCCGGCTTGTTAAAATAGTAACGCAAGGTAAATGTTTATAGTTAAAAACCGCAGGATGGTATCTATGGACACTCTTTAATAATTCTCTTTCCGGGTAAGGCAGTATGTCTATTTCTTTTAAAAGAGGCCTGAGTTTATTTATTGTTATCGAATTACCATTTTTATAAACAATACCTCTAATGTCAGAAATGGTGGATTTATTTTTTAAAGCCAATACTAATTCTAAAAATGTAAATTCACCTTCTCCAATCACACCGATATCAAAACCAGAATCTTTAATACAATTCGGCAAAGCAGTAACATGGCTGCCGCCTAAAACTGTTACTATATCTTTATTTATAGTTTTAATTTCTCTTGCAATATCTTTTGCAATATCAAAATTGGAAGTCATAGATGTAATGCCAACAATATCGGGATTATGCTTTTTAATCCGTCTTGAAAAATCAGAAATATTACTACAAAACAATAGACCATCTAAGAATATTGATTTAATGTTGTGCTGCTTTAATAAAGATGCAATATATAGGATGCCCAGGGGTGAAACAATATTATCTACATTTCTAAACTTTGTATTCATAATATTATTCCTGAATAAAGGATTAATAAAAAGGATTTTCATCACCATCAGTTTATAGAAAACAACAAATATTGCAATGTAAATTATGTTTTAAAATGGCTTTAAACAACTCTCTCTATACATAAAAAAAGGTAGGTCAATTGCAGCAATTTCCTATAAAAAATAGTTGTTTAAAATCGAGCATGAGCACATAATAATTACACATAGTTTGTTGCAATAAATATAAAGGTCATTTCGATTTTTACACCTTGAATGAAAAAAATATAAAAAAGCGCAACAAGTTACAGTTTCATCTTTGATATGAGGCAATTAAAAATTAAAGAAAGACAGTATCCCTTTTTTCTACTACTTCTGATATTATTTCATCTCAGTACAAATTTAATATGGATTAACAATAATACTTATCCCGGGTTAAGCGAAGAAGGAGGCCAGCTTTCATTTATTACTCACCTTTATCGCGACTCCCATTATAAACAAAATTACACAAATATAGAGTGGATAAAAAGATTAATAAACAACAGATCAGACCGTCCTCCTTTATTTTACCTTGTTTCACTTTCATTAATACAAATTTTGGGATTCAGATACGCTGTATGTGTGATAACCAACTCATTATTTTTCATTTTTTTAATCTTAGCTACCTATAATATCGGCAAACACTTAGGGAATAAGACCGTTGGCCTCTGGTCTGCTATAATTGTCTCCTTCTATCTACCTATATATGTTAATTCACATACTTACGATATGGTATTAGCAACAACAACTCTTGTTTCTTGCGCAATTTTAGCTTTTTTGGAAACTAACTGTTTTACTAAAAGACGTAATTCTATTATCTGCGGGATAATAATGGGGTTAGGGTTGCTTACAAAACAAACCTTTGTAATCTTCATCTTAGGCCCTTTAGTTTATTATATCTACATTCTTAAAAAAGAGCATACTAAGGAAAGATTAATAAATTTTTCGTCAACTATCTTGTTAAGCGTATTTATAGCACTTATATTTTACCATCCATTAATATTTCATATCCAACATGTGATTAAAGAAAGCACTTATAAACTATTCCATACATTCTACTATTTAGAATTACTATTTCAACAAGTACTTTCACCTTACTCATTTCTACTGTTTATCTGTGGAGTATATTCCTGTTTGAAGCATGTCCAGGGTAAAGAAAAATATCCATTGTTCACCTGGATTGTTATTTCTTTGTTGATTTTAAGTATATCTCCTTCAAAACGAGACCGCTACTTTATTCCTTTATTACCTGCTTTTGCCATAATAACAGCATATGGTATACATAAAATAACCTTCAAAAGTTTAAAAACAATACTTTATGGACTTTCTTTGTATTTCGGCATTTTTTGGTTTTTTGCAGTCAACTTCCCTGTTAATCTCACATATTTTGAAAAGAACAAAGACAACTTTTTTCATCGATTTGGAAAACCAAAAGGACTCCTCGGCAACAATCTTCATCCTATAAAAGGCTTTAATATCGATGGCCTGTTAGAATATCTTGAGAATTTTGACCCTATATCTACAAATATTGCCCTTGTTAATTTAGAAAGGGTTTCACATTTGCAATGGTGGATATTCATTCTTTTAACCGAACATCTGAAAAATACTTTTTCATTTATTTTAACATGAAATGATAAAATCCTACATAGGTGT
>CAZLTA010000079.1:0-6481 GCA_964562345.1 uncultured Planctomycetia bacterium | reverse complement strand
GCCATTGATGACCCCATTAATTCCAATATTACCAAGTAATTGCAATACAAAATTCTTTAAGTTCCTGCGTCTTGAAGCATAGTCAACAACCTCTGAAAAGTTAATTCTATATAACGAATATACTGTTTGCCACAATTCCCAATAATCCGATTCTGTCATTGTTTGATATTTATCTTTAATCACGTAAAGATCAACCAGCATTTTTTCAAGACGAGGCTTATTTCTATCCCTTGGGGAACGGTTAATCAGACGTCTCACAATAATAGGATCCGTTACAATATCAAATCCGGGAGGATAATTCTTACTCTTAGTTTCCACAAAAACATGCCTATAAGCCTGTGATATCTTATTAACAACAGGATAAATGCCATCGTATTCAACCTCCACAAAAGTGATATGATGCGTCTGCTGATGGTGATAATACGGCTGGAAGCACGATGTATCCCAAGCCACAAAATCCAAATCAGGAAATTCTTTTCGGATAAGTTGAGAAATCTTAACGATACGGCTTATTTTCTGATGAACGAACTCCCTTGAAACAGAAGTATAGAGCCCGCGCCCGGCAGAAAATATAATTTTTTCAGACTTAAGCTGCTGAAGATATTTAATCGCCATTTTTCTCCCAAGTCCGGTCAATTTCACAACTTCATTGAGTGAAAAATACCTGTTTTTCCCGGCATACTCCCTAATTAACCCTTTTTTATTCAAATCACACCTCTCTTTCGGTAATTCATCATAAATTTAATAATTCTGCAATATTTATGCTAACTTTTATTTTATCCGGTGCTGCAACCAAAAAATCAACATCTCTTGTTCTGACGCTTGGAGAATATTGTACTCCTGTAAAATATTCTTTATAAAACGGAATACACCAGCTGCCTATTAAGATAACCTCTTCCAACATTCCGGCGGCATTAAATCTCTTCAAAACTTCAACGCATAATTCATACTGGCTCTTTTCCACGCAAAGTACTCCTTAAAAATTTAATCTGTTTTTTCACCTGAGATAATAACTTTCTATATTTAGCCCTGTATTCCTTTATTTCTTTATACTTTCTTATTTCCTCTTCCGGCACCTTACCTTTATATATGAATCTTACTTTACCTTTCTCTCTAAACAGAAGGTAATAATATTCATGGCCTTTAATATTTTTTTTGATAAGACTTCCTTTGGGCAGCTTGGCTAATTCCCTTTCGTAACTCACTTTCATTCGAAGAGAATTTTCAAGTTCTTCTTTAAGTACGCCCTTTATCACTCTCATATTATTTCTCCTTAAAAATGTATAAAGTTACCATACATATTTGATAATACTATATAGTGTATGGTAACTAATGTCAAATAAAAAGTTACCATACTTATATTAAACTTCTATTCTATGTATGGTAACTATACACCTTGTTAAAATCCGCTTACTCTCAATATCTACTTCAAAATATCTTCGAATAGCTTCCGGTACTCATTCCCGATTCTATCAGGGCTGAAATCCTTTGCCCATAGAAATCGCAAAGCGATTTCAGGGATTCAGTCCCGGAAATTCTTCGAATCTCACGGGAGGCGAATATTTCATAATATTCATGAAATATTCGGGTTAAGATTGTACCTCGCTTTCCAGCATTAACTTAAGCAGGAACAAAACATCGCTTATGAGATGCTTTTTCACCCATAACTTTTGTTTTTCATCCAGAAGTTCACCTATACCCTGTAAAATATTTTTATTCTTCCCTTTTTCCAAAGAAGTTATACATTTTTTCAGCAACGTTTTAAAAACCATTCCCGACCTTTTCTCGACTATTTTACTGTTTATCGGCCAATTGTTTTTAAGGAAAAACCAGACATCATAAATATCGCGATTAGCCTTATCCATTCTTTCATACATAGCCATTATTTTGTGAGCAAACATATCTTCTCTTTTCATCACCAGCATCGAAACTCCGAGATATGTTTTCACCTCATATTGTGAGCCAAATACTCTGCGGTTAATTTCAACCTTTATATTCTGAGCTTCTTCATCGTAGGAAAGCAAAAAAAAGAGACTAAATCTTTTTTTTACCGCTTCTTTTACCCTGCCATAATTCCCGATAATCTTTACAATCTTCTCAAAAATTTCTTCTTCTTTGCTCTCATTAAGCAAATCGAAATCAAGATCGACAGAGAAACGGGGCAGGTTATAAAAGATGTAGGCCGCCGTCCCGCCTTTAAATCCTAAAAACGGAGATATGTTAGTATCAGAGTAAATATCTTTTAAAATCTGAAATAATATATTTCTGTGCTGAGGAATTTTCAGGACCATAAAATTATTTTTGAGCGGATTTAGAATATTTATAAAGTTCTTCTACCTTCTTTGCCATCCTCCGATTTTTATATATAGGCAGTATTTCAAAAATTTTATCCCAGGAAAGAGGAGACAAATTATCAAAATGGTAATCTTTGTTAATATAAATTGTATCTAAAAAAGCTCTTTCTCGGGAAGCTGTTAAATATTCGCCTTTATTTTCTATCCCAGTTCTGTCGGTTAAAACCGTGCCTTTTATTTTTCTGTAGGAATAAATCTGGCCGTCAGCAGTTATTTCTCTGGTTAAATATGAAACAGCGGAAATCCGGCTATAATATTGAAATGTTATACCAGCCCGGCCCAAAACAGTTTCAAAACTGATATAAGACGGAGTAAAAATTCTGGTTGCCAGTTCAAACTTATCGTAGTTTTTATCTTTGGCGTAAAGGCCCCGCCGAATACGATAAAGAGCACCTTTTTTAACATAATAATTGACCCTGACTCTAACAGCACTGCCGGAATCTCCCCAGAATAAAGCTATATCTTTAAACGAAAACACTGTCTTTTTTGAACGTAAGATTGTCGGGATATATTCACCTTTTCTCATATCCGTGAACTAAATGTTAGCTTAAAGCTTATACCCAGTCTAAATCACATTAAAAGATGTGTCAATCACATTATTTGCTCAACGGTAAATCCGCTTATTTTCATATCCGCTTCAAAATATCTTCGAATAGCTTCCGGTACTCATTCCCGATTCTATCAGGGTTGAAATCCTTTGCCCTTTTCAATCCGTAATCTATAAGCTCCTCTTTATAATCTTTATCAGCAAGTATCCGCATTATCCCCTCGCTAATACTCCCCGGGCTATAGGGGTCTACTAACACAGCCGCCCCGCCTGCGGCTTCTTTCATAGAAGAAGCATTAGAAGTTACTACTGCTGTCCCGCAGGAAAACGCCTCTGCAATCGGCAGGCCGAACCCTTCATAAAAAGAAGGGAAGATAAACACCTCTGCCCCATTATATAAATAAACTAAATCTTCCTGCTTTACATACCCTGAAAATATAACATCATCCTTGAATTCATAAACCTTCATATACTCTTCCACATCTCTGTATGACTTAACGCTTTTACCCGCAGCAACAAGCTTCATCTTCGGGAATTTCTCTTTCACTTTCGAAAATGCCTTCAACAGGTTCAATAAATTCTTCCTGGGTTCGATAGAAGAAACAAAAAGTAAATATTCATTACTCACTCCAATCTTTTTTAGCCTTTTCCTTAAATATTCTTTATCGTTTATCTGTTTATATCCCGAATCAATTACAGGATAAATGACTTTTATCTTATTTTCTACAGGAGAATAGAATTTCACCAGGTCATTCTTTGTATTCTCAGAGATGCAGACAACAGCATCAGCCCGCCTGAGCATATCAGGCAAGGACTTAAGCAGAATTTCTCCCGCATCAGAAGATGAAAGCTCCGGGACAACTACCGGTATTAAATCATACATTATGAAGACTAATTTACCGCTTTGGGGAGGTATGAAATCATAGCATGAAGTTATATAAATATCCGCCTGGGGTAAATTATCCCCCCCGGCATTAAAATAGCTGACATTGCTCCCTTTAACACGCGGGCATCTCTTCTTAAAATCAAAAAAACTTTTTTTATAATACAGAATCAACTCATAATCCGCTAAGGGAGTCAATGCATTAACTAAAGCAAGAGTAAATTTTCCCCCGCCCGTAGAAGTAGATTTAAGAGCAGGCCTGATATCGATACATATTTTCATAAGGAATTAACTTCTATGACCCGGGAATGATTTTAATAGTTACAAAACCCAACGGAGTAAAAGCTTTTATTAAAACAGGCACATTCCCTTCTCCTCCGGCATACATAGTAAACTCTACTCTATGCCGCGCTTTTTCACCCTGCCGCCTTTCGGATAGACCTTTTAGAACAAACAGCTTCTGATTCCGCGCCTGAACCTCATCAACTACATCAAACTTCACCCCGTAATTACTCTGGTTGCTGTCTACATTAATATCAAAACTGTCTCCTTTTTTAATCTTCTTATGCTTCAGGAAAAACAGCGCTGAAACAGGGTCATATGTATTGGGTAAAATGCGATAAACACCTTCTTCTGTTTTCAATATGTTCTTATCCTGGTCATAATACAAAATCTTACTTTCTCTTTTCCCTCTATTGAAAATCACTTCATGATACATTACCGGGGTCATTCTTGCTTTATCGACTACAGAATATATCTCTACCCAGGCATCAAACAGTATTCTCATAATACCGGTTGTTTTAGCTCTAGCCTCTATTAAGATAGACTCCTTCCCGTTATACAGCTCATTGTCATTAATTGTAATTTGAGCTCTACCTAATGGGACAATCCCCCAGTAAACCTTATAGTCAATAGACCCGGTATCTTTGGGTAAGCTTAAGCTGCTGGGATTAAATATATATTTGGAAACTAAAAAGCATCCTAAGGTCAAACCGGCCAATACAATTATCCCAACATATTTAGTTTTAAATTTCATACGTTTTGTAATTTTACACTATAAAACCTGTTTTTTAAATAGTTAAAATCCCCCACATATAAAACCTTATATAACTGAAAGACTGCTTAAACATCTTGAAATCAAAAAAAATAGTCTTGACGAACCCAGCCGCCTTAATGGAAGATAATGAATTGAACTTTATTACTTACGAAAATGACTAATAAAATGAAACAATTGAATTTAGGATGCGGACTAGATATCAAGAATGGATGGATTAATTTAGATCAAGCAGCCTTACCGGGAGTAGATGTTGTACATAATCTTTCGTTGTTACCTTTACCATTTAAGGATAACAGTTTTGATTATATTTTGTGTCAAGATATTTTAGAGCATTTGGATAATTATCCGGCAATAATAGGAGAAATATATAGAATAATGGAAAAGGGAGCAAAGTGCTGCATTAGGGTCCCGCATTTTTCTTCTAATAATAATTATGCGGATATTACACATAAAAAGATGTTTTCATTAACTACTTTTGATTTTTTCCTTAAAGACCATGATAGAAATTATTATTTTAGTTTTGGATTTGCGAAAAAAATTAAATGTAAAATAGTATTGGCTAAGAAGTTTTTTGTTTTCAGTAAAATGTTGAGCTTTTATATTCCATGGATTGAAAAATGGATAAATTCAAGCCCCAAACGTCAATACAAATATGAAAGTACATGTTTTGTCAATTTGTTTCCAGCAATAAATATTATTTATGAATTCGAGAAATAAATTACTTTAGACACTTGAGCATCCCGTTTCGTATCCTGAGCATTTTTATCCCTGAACTGCCGGATGTTACAGCTGAAAAAATCTTCCATATCCTTCTTTATGCTATCCTTTCTTTTATCCCAGTCCAGTTGTAACAGAAGCCGCAAAGAAACTGCCTAAATATCTTAAAATCAAAACTGCTCTGTTCTTTTTCGCATCAAATAGCCTGAATTTTAATAATACACCCCCACAAAATGAGATACACTCTATACAACGGCTATAAATGCTTCTTAAATAACTCTATATCTGCATCAACCATTATTTTTACAAGTCCTTCGAATTTGACTTTTGGCTCCCATTTGAGAATATTTTTAGCCTTGCTGTAATTTCCGCATAAAATATTAACCTCTGAAGGCCGGTAAAACTTATCATCAATAACTACATACTTCTTCCAATCCAGCCCTGCATAATTAAAAACCTGTTCCACAAATTCCTGCACCGAATGTGTTTCTCCGGTTGCTATAACATAATCATCGCACTCATCCTGCTGTAACATCAGCCACATAGCTCTCACAAAATCAGGGGCATACCCCCAATCTCTCTCTGCCTTTAAATTACCCAGGCATAACTTATCACCCAATCCCAATTTTATCCTGGCTGCTGCCATAGTAATTTTTCTGGTGACGAATTCAAAACCGCGCCGATGCGACTCATGGTTGAAAAGAATCCCGTTACAGGCAAACATACCATACGCTTCACGGTAATTGCGGGTAATGTCAAACCCCGCCACTTTAGAAATTCCGTAAGGAGACCTGGGATGAAAGGGTGTATCTTCATTTTGGGGAGTTTCTTTTACCAGCCCGAACATCTCGCTCGAACCCGCAAAATAAAACCTGCAATCAGGAGCCCTCTGTTTTAACGCGGATAATATATGAAGAGCACCA
>CAZLTA010000078.1:0-6498 GCA_964562345.1 uncultured Planctomycetia bacterium | reverse complement strand
TTAAATAATGCTCAAAATCCCCCCAGGGAGCAAAACATCTTTCGCAAAGAACATCTTTTTTCGAATTCAACAGCTCATAAATAACCTTCAATCCCTGATTACTCATCCCTATTTCGTAAGCATCAGGATAAGAAATCAACACCTTTATATCGGTATCAGCCCAGTTTTTTACTGTCTGATTCCATTCCTCTCCTATATAACGCCCCGGTTTTTGAACTTTGTCTAAATCATCTAAAAAATTCATCTTGCTTTGCGTTTTTTAAGAAATAAAGCCAGCATTGAAATTGTTATTATTAAATCTGAACCGCCGTAACTAAAAAGCGGAAGCGGTAAGCCTACAATTGGAACAAGCCCCATTGTCATTGCTATATTTAAAACTATCTGCACAGATATCGTAACTAAAAACATATAGAGGAGAATGCCTGTCATATCTTCCTTAAATTCTTCTGCAATACCAAACATTCTTTTCAGCAATAATAAATAAAGCAATAACAAGACTAAAACACCGCTAAAACCCCATTCTTCCGCAAATACAGGAAACACAAAATCCGTATGGCTTTCGGGCAGAAACCTCAACTGACTCTGAGCACCTTTTAACCAGCCCTTACCGAGGACTCTGCCTGAGCCTATTGCGATTTTAGACTGCAGTAATGTATAACCTGCACCTAAAGGGTCAAGGTTGGGATTGACAAAAGTAAGCAATCTTTTCTTCTGGTAAGATTCCAGATGGCAATAAAGCAATGGAACCATAATAACACCAATCATAACCCAGGGCAAAACTTTCTTAAATGATGCCTTTTTTAATATGAAGAATGCAGCGAGAGATGGGAAAAGCATCAAAGCGCCTCCTAAATCCGGCTCCCTGGCAATAAGCACAGCAGGTATTATCGCTGCAAGAATCGGCAGAAAATACGAAATCGAAGAGTTGAATTCTTTAAAATAAAAAACAGAAACTATAAAAACAGGCAGAGAAAACTTCATGAGCTGTGAAGGCTGAAAGTTAAAAAAACCAAATCTCATCCAGCGGTGAGTACTCTCCGACGGCAGCAAAAGCACAATAGCTAAAAGCAGAAACGAAAACAAATAGAGCAACAAGGCGGAACTTATTAAACGCCTTGCCCCTATCGAATAAATAAAACTCCCGAACAGAACAGATATAACGAACCAAATAACCTGTTTTAACAGATAATTGTTGGAAAAATTATAACTTGCGCTATATATATTCAAAATTCCCAGAGAAAATATCAGAACCACAAGTAAAATCATAATGAAATCAACTTTATTTTTCATTTTCTGCTGTTTCTATCAAAGTAATATTCTAAAAAATTTTTTGCCGTCCTTGCCGTAACAAATCCTCCTCCGCCGCCATGTTCTACAAAAACCAAAAATGCAATCTCAGGATTTTTATAAGGTGCGAAACCAGCAAACACCGCATGGGAGGCCCCATGCGGTGTTTGGATAGTAGCTGTCTTACCGCAGACAAAGTCGCCTACTTTTGCGAACTGCCCTGTTCCTGTGTAAGCATTAACAACCCTTCTCATAGCATCTCTAATAAAACTTAAAGTCTCACTGCTTACCGGAATCCTTTCATCTTTTTTCCTATAAGTTTCCTCACCGCTTATTGATTTACATACAACAGGAGTCAGCATATAACCACCGTTTGCAATAGCTGTAATGAATCTTAAGACCTGGATAGGAGTAACTAAAAGATACCCCTGGCCGATAGATAAATTAATTGTATCTCCCGGATACCAAACTTCTTTCTTTTTTTTCAATTTCCACTCCGGATTTGGCAATAATCCGCTGGATTCATATGGTAAATCAATACCTGTTTTTTTGCCGAAACCAAAAATTTCTCCATAACTCACAATGTTTTTAACGCCTGTTTCCAATCCTGCCTGATAAAAATACACATTACAGGAATGAACGATAGCATCTTTCAAACCCTGCCAGCCATGGCCTTCATCTTTCCAGCATTTATACTTTCTGCCTTTAAAATCAAAAAATCCGGGACAGAAAAATTTTGTCTGAGGTGAAATACCGCCTTTTTCAATGCCTGTAATTGCAACAAGTAATTTAAAAATAGAGCCCAGAGAATATTCTGCCTGAATAGCACGGTTGAAAAGAGGCTGCGTTTTTGAACTTAAAAAAGACGCCATATCATATTTACGGGGGTATAAAAACATATTGGGGTCGAAACCGGGGCTGCTTACAAAAACCAAAATTTCCGCTGTCTTTACATCCAGCACAAGAAAACACCCCCTTTTATCAGCCATAAGTTCTTCTGCTTTTTTTTGAAGATCCAAATCAAGAGTCAAATATACATCCAATCCTCTTTCAGGCTCCTCTTTGCTTAAAACTTCTATTATCCTGCCTTTATTATCAACCTTAACAAGCATTCCCCCGTCTCTGCCCTTTAAATACGGTTCTAACGTTTTTTCAACACCACTTTTGCCTATCAGAGAACTGTATCTATACCCGTACGGTTTAAGTTCGGTTAATTCCTGATCAGATATCTCACCCAAATATCCCAGTACATGAGCCGCAAAGGAATTATAAGGATAATACCGCCTTATTTCTTCGCTGACCAAAAGCCCTGAGATATCCCTATATTTTTCTTTGAATAGCAGAGCTTTTTTAACAGCTGCATCTTCAACCAGCGTTACAGGTGCAAACGGAGCTTTAAACTGCTTCCTGTATACATCTTCCAATTCCCCGGCATCAAGGTTAAACTCCCGCCCAATTATATCGAGGATTTCACTTTTATTCTTAATCCTGTCCGGGAGAACCTGAATGGCAAAACCCAGCTTGTTCCCGGCCAATTCCTGTCCGTAACGGTCCAGAATATTCCCTCTAAAACCAGGAAGAGGAAGTACCCTAAGATAATTATTCACACTCATGTGATAAAAATCGCCGCCTCTTATTATCTGCAAATAAACGAGCCGTAATAAAAGTAATGAAAAGGAGAAAATTAAGAAAGTTTTATAAACCTTGCTAAACATTTTTCCAGCCAGTATTGGCTCCAAAACAAAATTATCAAAAATATAAAATTTCCTGTGAAATCAGGGACCCAGAATGCAGCCGAAACATTATATCCCAGAATAAACGGCAGATTATAAAACAACCTGATCAAGAAAAAGCTCAAAGAGAAAAAACAAAAATCAAGTATTCCACTCGAATGAAAGAATTTCCTATACCTCTTGAATAAAAAGTGTACCGCTATAAAAGATAAAATGTATGTCCCGTAAATGGAGGGATTGAAAAGTTCTGCAAAAAATATGAACAGTGTAAGTTTCCAAAGATTAAAATTCATTCCGGAAATTAAAAAATACAAAAATGCAAATGTGATTAAATCTACGCCTGATATTACTTTTAAAAATCCCAGAATAATTAAAATAACGCTAATAGCTTTCACTGTTTTCCCATTAAAACCAGCACTTCTTCTATTTTATTTAAATCCGCAAAAGGACGAACCTTTGCTATCTTATATATCTGCGAAGGATGGATAAAAACATCTATTATTTTTCCTATAACCAGCCCCCCCGGCAAAAACCCCTCTCCGGAAGTTAAAATTACGTCCCCTGCTTTGGCATCGGTATCTAAACCAAGATATAAAACCTTTGCTTCTCCTTTTCCTGTTCCTCCAACCAAAAGCCCGATTTCCCGGGTCGATGCAACCCGTACTGAGATATTAAACCTGGGGTCGGAATAAGGCAAAACTAAAGAAGATTCTCGGCCAGCTTTTTCTATAACTCCGACCAATCCTAAAGGAGTTAAAACAGCAGAATTCTTATCCACTCCGTCTTTTATTCCGGCACTGATAATCAACTGGTCTGATATCTCTTCTTTCACACGCCCGATTACCCGGGCTGCACAACTACTGGTGAACTCCTGCTTGAAATTCAAAAGCCCCCGCAGCCTTTTATTTTCTCTTTCTAATTCTTCTATTCGAAATGATTGAATCCCGTTTTTTTTCAAATCCTCTGATATATTATGATTTAAAACAGATTTTTCAGAATATATTATTCTTGCAGCAGGTGTTGAAAAGATATGCCCGGAAATATCGCGAATAATATTCTGAAGGAAATTCCTCACAAGATAAAGAGAGAGAAATAAAAAGATTAAAACCAGACCCCTTTTCATTTATAATAACCTTCTCTGCCTAAGGATTTATTAAGATTCCAGTTTAGGCTGGACAGTGACTTTCCTTAAATATTTTAACTCGCCCAGAACCTTGCCGGTACCCAATGCCACTGCGGTCAAAGGGTCATCAGCAACGTGAACAGGAAGCCCGGTTTCTTCTGTTATTAACCTGTCAATCCCCCTTAAGAGCGCCCCGCCGCCTGCTAATACAATTCCTATTTCTATCAAATCAGCCGCCAGCTCAGGAGGGGTTCTTTCCAATGTAAATCTGGTAACCTCTAAAATCTGGGTCACTGGTTCTGCTAAAGCTTCTCTTATTTCTTCTGATGTTACAGTAACTGTTTTCGGCAATCCTGTAACTATATCACGGCCCCTGACTTCCATAGTAAGTTCTTCATCCAAAGGAGCAGCTGAACCGATTTTAATTTTTACATCCTCTGCAGTCCTTTCACCTATCATCAAATTGTAAGTCTTTTTCATATGCTGCAATATTGCTTCATCCATCTCATCTCCGCCGACACGGATGCTTTTAGCCAGAACAAGACCGGCTAATGAAATCACAGCGATTTCTGTCGTGCCTCCTCCTATATCTATAATCATATTACCCGCAGGCTCATAAATAGGTAAGCCCACACCAATCGCAGCAGCAATTGGTTCTTCAACTAAATAAACCTCTCTTGCCCCTGCATGCAATGCAGAATCCTTGACAGCCCGCTTTTCCACTTCTGTAATACCCGAAGGTATCGCAACAATAACTCTGGGTTTAAGAAATAATTTTCTTTTGCTGACCTTCTTGATAAAATATCTCAGCATCTGTTCAGTAACTTCAAAATCAGTAATAACACCATCCTGCAAAGGCCTGATAGCAACAATATTACCGGGGGTTTTCCCCAGCATTCTCTTGGCTTCTTCCCCCACAGCCAAAACACGATTCTGGACCTTTTCGATAGCAACAACTGAAGGTTCGCATAAAACAATACCTTCTCCTTTGACGTAAACAAGGGTGGAAGAAGTCCCTAAATCTATTCCGATATCCGAAGAAAACGAACCGCCAATGCGATCTATTACGGACCTTACACCTTTCCAGAAATTTAATAAATGTAGTTTAGCCATTTTAAACCGTCTCATTCTACCAAGTTAAAACAATTAAGTCAATTTTCAAATTTTATACTACCTAATATCTTCTGAATATCAAACAGAAAATCAGGGTATGAAATTTTAATACAATCTAAATCGTCTATTGAAAACTCTCCCTCACTGACTAAAGCCGCAATAACAGAAACCATAGCTGTCCTATGGTCTGAAAAAGTGCGAAGTGATGACGGTTTAAGCTTTTTTACTCCTTTTATTTTTATACTATCAGCATCGATATCCATTTTAGCACCCATGTTTTTCAAATTTACCAGCATCGAATTTATCCTGTCTGTCTCTTTGACACGCAATTCCGATACACCTTCGATATGAGTTTCGCCTTCTGCAAGAGATGCAATTAAAAATAAGACAGGCAGTTCATCTATCATCAAGGGAATTTCTTTTTCTTTAATATCTACCCCTTTCAAACAAGAACCGGCAACAATAATATCGCCGAAAGACTCGTAAATTGCAGAATCTTCTTCCTTAACTTTATACACCACTTCTATCTTAGCTCCCATTCTTTTTAATACATCAATAAAACCCAAACGGGTAGGATTTAAGCCTACGTTTTTAATAACTAATCTGGAATCTGGAAGCAGGAGGCATAAAGCTATAAAAAATGCTGCACTGGAAATATCTCCCGGAATAAGTATATCCTGAGCTGTTATCTGTTTAACGCTGGAAATTTGTATTTTTAAATCCTCGACATTTATATCTGCTTTGAATGCTTTAAGCATTCTCTCAGTATGGTCCCGGGATTTAAAAGACTCATAAATAACGGTTTCCCCTTCTGCATACATCCCAGCAATTAAAAGGGCTGATTTAACCTGTGCACTTGCAACCGGCAATTTGTACTCTATACCTTTAAGTTTTACGCCTCTAATTCTGACGGGAAGAAGGTTGTCTTCATCCTCACCCCTGATATCAGCTCCCATAAGTTTCAAAGGCTGAATGACCCGGGCCATAGGTCTCCGAGAAAGAGAATCATCCCCTTTAAGTACTGTTTCAAAATCTTGAGCGCTCAAAAGCCCTATTATAAGCCGTGTAGTTGTGCCGGAATTACCTAAATATAGTTCTGCTTGCGGTGCTTTTAGCCCGTTTAACCCAACTCCGGAAACCTCAACAGTCTTATTATCAATCAAATCTATATTCACACCTAAAGACTGAAAAGCTTTAACTGTCGTCAGACAATCCTCGCTGAATAAAAAATTGCTGATTTTA
>CAZLTA010000077.1:0-6503 GCA_964562345.1 uncultured Planctomycetia bacterium | reverse complement strand
CAAGAGAAAAAATCCCAGGTAAAGGCTAAAGAGGAAAAAAGATTAGCTGACAGGAAAGAGCAGAAAAGAATAAATGATTTATATAAAGAAGCATTGTCTTATTACTATCAGGAGGATTTCGTTAAGGCTCAGGAGAAATTTGAAGAGATTCTAACTCTTGCTCCGAATGATAAAAGGGCTAAGTCCTACCTTGAGAACAAGATTCCCGCCAGAAAAGAAAAATTAGAGAAGGTAAAAAATGAAAGAGCAGTGTATGAGGATAAAATAAATGCTAAAAAGCAAGCCGAAGCCCGTAAGAAAGCAGAAATAGAGTCAAAGCGCCGTGCCAAAGAAGAAAAACAGGCTCAAAAGAAGGCTGAGAAAGAAGCTAAGAAAAAAGCCCGGGCAGAAGAGCGTGCCCGCAAGAAAGCAGAGATAGAGGCCAAAAAGAAAGCAGAACAGGCAGCGAAAGAAACTAAAGGAGCTAAGGAAGCTGGAAAGGAAATTAATCAGGGAGATATTAAATAGATGAAGAAGTTTTTTAGTTTGCTGATAATCTGGAGTTTTTTAATCAGTTTCCCGGCATATGCTCAGGAAGCTGCTCAACCTCAACCTCAGTCTCAGCCTCAGATTCAACCTCAACAGCAGACTGATATGAGTGCAGTGCTTGAAAAACTGGAGCAGCTGCAGATCCGAGTCAATGATTTGGAAGGTAAGGTTAAAGAGCAGAATGAAGTAATCGAGAGACAAAATAAGGCTCTGGATAAATTGGGCGAGATGGTGCCGGATGTTAAAAAAGCCCTTGCTCCGCCTGAACCCAAGGTTGTAGTCAGTAATTTTGTGCTGGATGGAGTAAATTTATTTAATGCCAAAGATTTCGAGCCGATTCTTGGTCAATACCGTAATAAGGAGCTTGGTATCAGCGATTTAAAGAAGATTGCTGATGAGATAACTGCATTTTACAGGTCTAAAGGATATATTACATCCCTTGCCTATGCGCCCACTCAGGAGATATCTAATGAAACGGTAGAGTTCAGGGTTATTGAAGGCCGTGTCGGCGATGTGAAAGTTGAAGGCGGTAAGTATTACAAAGAGGAAGCAATAAGGAAGAAGATTGTAATTGAGAAAGGACAGATTTTTGATTATGAAAGATTACAGCGCGATATAAAACGTCTTAATAAACAGCCGGACAGAACAATGAAAGCTGTATTACTGCCGGGCAAGGATAAGGGCACATCCGACATTCTTGTTAAAATGGAGGAAGAAAACAAGCCCACTCATTTCTATCTGGATTACAATAACCGCGGGACGTCCAATACTACAAAATCCAGATTCGGCTTAGGATTTGTTAATAACAACCTGCTTGGTTATGATGATATTTTATCGGTTAAAGCCAGGATGGGCGAAGAAACTGACATATACTCATTCAGCGGAGATTACAATATACCGATTAACAAATATGATACCCGTGTAGGTGTTTACGGAATATTCAGCCATGCTGATATCAGCGGCCAGTTCAAGGTTCTGGAGCCGGAAGGCGAAGCCACTGCGCTTGGAGCTTATATTACCCATCCTTTATTCGACAAAGATTTTGCAGACCCGACAGCGCTTAATATTTCCAGCGATGTCATAGCCGGGATAGACCTGATAGATGTTAAGAATAAGATTTTGGGTAAAGAGACATCTCATGATGTTCTGCGTGTCTTAAAAGCAGGCATCAGCTTTGATGAAACAGATGCTTTGGGCCGTACATTATTTAACAATGAAGTCCGGTTCGGTTTAGCTGATTTCTTGGGCTCGATGAGCGCGCATGATGATAGCGCATCTCGAATTGATTCCGGAGGAGATTTTAAGAAATATGTTGCATCGGCTACCCGTGTAACGCGTTTACCGTTCTCATCTTTATTTATTAATTCTTTGAAGGTTCAGCATACGGATGGTCCTGTTGCTAACTCCGAGCAGATGGGTTTTGGCGGAGCCGATTCAATAAGAGGTTTTCCTGAAAACGATTATTTGTTTGACTATGGTTATATGTGCACATTGGAATTGCGTACCCCGGCATTCATATTCCCGCATGAAATTAAGGTTCCCTATGATAAAGACCGCACTTCTATTATGGATGCTGTTCAGTTTGTATACTTTGTTGATTTTGGAAAAGGTCATGTTAAGGAACCTCGTGTAGGTGAGAAGAAAGATAGAATTTTAATAGGCACAGGTTTTGGTTTCAGGTTCGAGTTATATAAGCACTTGCGCGGCAGGTTAGACTTTGGGTTCCCGGTAGGCAAAGAGGAACCAAGCGACGGCTCAGCCGGGACAGTCCACGTAGGTGTTCAATACGATTTCTAATCAAGATATAAAGTTGTTCTTTATATAAAAAATCCCGCCTCTTTAAGAGGGTGCTGGGTAGAAATGGAAGTTCGCCCTGCTTATCTATAGTAAGCGGGGTATAGATAGAGAAAAGGAACTGGAAGTAAGCAGACGGGGAGAAGGAAAAGAAAGGTAAAAAGATTATTAAACTATTTAAAAAGGAGTAACTAAATGAATACCAAATTTATTAGGGGTTTGGTAGGTCGTACTTTTTGTATTTTAGTTTGTATGCTGTTATTGGATTATTTTATCTTGCCGGTTCCGTTTATCTTCGGCGGGGATCTGCCCACCGGGATTCAGGACCAGATTGGCTCCTCTACTACCGAGATTGTTGGGGATGTCATGACCCACACGACCGGGGATGCGAAATACTGGGGTGATGCTGATACCTTTGATATTGGTATAGATAAAACGCTAAACAGTATCGGCCCTAATTCCGATGCGGTTATGCTTTATAACGTTACGGGTGGTGCGGGAAGTGAAATTGCCGGTATCTGGAACAGTAACTGTAACCAGTTTCTCTTAAACCCTAACGGCATACTCTTTACAGAAACCGCACAGCTTAATATGGGAAGCCTTGTTGCATCGACCCTAACGATGAGCAAGGAAAACTTCTTATCAGGTAATTATGTTTTATCCGGCGCAGACCTTGTGACTTTAAGTAACAATATAATAAATAAAGGCGCTATTACTACAACCGGCCCTGGCGGCGTTACATTTGCTTCCGGTGCCATCAGAAACGCAGGCACAATTACAGCTAACCTTGGAACAGTTAATTTGGTTGCAGGCAAAGAAGTTACCTTAAATATCAAAGGTGACGGAAGTATTCAGGCAACAGTTTCTCAAGATCTTCTTGATAATGTCTATGATTCTGAAGGCCGTCGTATTGCAATCGGAGTTGATAACGTCGGTGATATTACAGCTGATGGCGGTGAAATTAGGATTGAGGTAGGAGCTGTTCAGGACGTATTCGATACTTTAATTAATCAGGAAGGTGTTGTCCGCGCCGGCTCATTAGTTGAAAAAGACGGAAAAATCGTTCTCATTTCAGATGATGAAGGAATAATTCAAAATACCGGCACCATGACCGCCTCAGCCATTGAAGCTGGAGCAAATGGCGGTTCCATTGAAATGCGTGGCTCTAAGGTTGGGCAATTTGGCGCAGTACATGCCGATGCTCTTGGTGAAGGTGATGGCGGTTCAATCATGCTTTATGCTAATGATGTTGTGGCATTATCAAGCGGAAGTATTACAACTGCAAATGCTGAAGTAGATGGCTCAGGTGGTGAAATAATTGTTTACTCACCTGAGACAGCACTTTTCTGGAGTGGTGCAAAGATTGAAGCCAAAGGTGGTGCTAATTCAGGTGATGGTGGTTTTGTAGAGATATCAGGAAAAGAGAATTTTGTAGTCAATGGCGATGTAGCCCTTAGTGCATCAAATGGCAATTTGGGGATATTATTTTTAGATCCGAGTACATTAATTATTATAGATGGAGCAGGTCCAGGCGATCATGATGAAGACCTTCCTGATATTCTGGCAGGAGCAGCTAATATTAATACTAATACTGTTGCAGAAGAAGTTTTGGAAGGACTTGCAGTAGACGCAAATGTAATTTTGGAAGCAACAGGACAGATTACAATTAATGATATAGATGATAATCAGCTTGATATGGCTCAAACAACGGGTAGTATAAGAATTACCTCTACTACATCAGGGGGTATTACATTTATTGATGCAGCAGATGAAATTCTCACCGCTGGTGGCGATATTACATTACAGGCACAAGGGACAGGCAGTCTTTCTACCATAGGTAAATTAACATCAACTGGTGGCGCAATAGCAGTAGCGGGTGCGGCTGGTGTTGATTTAGATGGTGCCATTTCAACTGGTGGTGGAACATTTACCTCAACCGGTACTACTTTTGACAATACTGGCGGAGCAATTACTACCAATGGTGGGAATGTTGATTTAACAGGTCACACAGGTATTGTAACAATAGGTGCTGCTATTGATACCAGTGGAGCTGCTGGTGGAACTATACAGATTACAGGTAGTGCTATAAATTTAGATGTTGCTACTGCTTTGACTACAGATGCAGCAGATATTGATTTGAATAGTCCAGCTACATTAGGTGTTGACCAAGTATTAAGTACAGGGGGAGGTGCGGGAGATATTTCTACAGGAGCAATTACTGGAACTGCTTTAAACGATTTAACTTTGAATGTCGGCGTAGGTAATGTTTATGTAAATGAAATTGGTAGTGGAAATCAAATCAATACAGTTGCTTTAACAGGTAATACAATTCATTTTTATAACGATGTTACAACAACTGGTGCTGGCAATACTGTTACATCAACAGGTGCTACTATTCTTGAGGATAATGTTACGATTAATACAAGCGCTAATAATGGTGATGTTACATTCAGTAGCACGGTTGCTGGTATTTCAGCTGATAATCTGACAGTTAATGTTGGGACTGGAACAATTGTTATCAGTGGTGCGGTAGGTGCTGGTGGTCAAATCGCAGCTATAGATTTAGATTCCGGTACATTAACACAAAATGGCACCATAGTTGGAACAGGTCAGATAGATATAGACGTAACGAATGCATTGAATATAGACGAGAATATTACTTCAGGAGGAAGCATAAACATAAATGTAACAGGCGGTGCCCTTGATGTAGCAGCCGGTAGTCAGATAACAGCTGGTGGTGCTGGAACCGGACTTGCTATAAATGCTGCAGGTATTACCATTAATGCCGGTGGCGTTGGTACCGAGACAGTTACTAATACAGGTTCAGGTACTATAACCCTGACAGCAACAGGCGCTACCGATATTACCTTGGATGAATACGCGATTCAGGGGGGGACTGGAACCATAACTTTAACAGCAACCGGAGATGATATTATCACCACTGCAGATGTGGATGTAGCAGAAATTGAAACCGGCGGCGCTTTGACAATAGATGCGGCAGGGGTGGGCCCGACAAATAGCCTTGACGTAGACGGTGTTACAGCTCTTACAATTACCGATAGCGGCGCAAATGCAATCGACATCGATGAACTTACCGCTGCTACAATCACCGCAACAACCATAACTGTAGGAAATGATGGCTACGGAACAATAGACATTTCTTACTTCAATGGTGATTCCATTGATATTGATGATAACAATACTCTGACTGCTGTTGATTTAGGCCAGAATGTTTCCACGTTTTCTTATACAGCAACTCTTGGTGATATAACCGCGACATTAGTAAATACCGGTAACAAAGATATGACCATAGAGGCAACTGCAGGCAGTATTTCAGGTGATGGTGCTGCTGCAGTAGATCTTGTAACTTCAGGAGCTACTACACTAATAGCAGGTGGCAATATTGGAACCGGCGCTGCTACTGCCGATACTGCAATTGATACTACCATTGTAGGGTTAACTGCAACTGTTACCGGGAGTGGTACTATTTCTATTGAAGAAACAAATGCCATTACTTTAACTGACATCAACTCTGCATATGGTCAGGTTAATATAGCAGCAACTGCTGGAGTTGTAGCGATAGTTGCCGTTGATGCCAGTAGTTATGGGGGTTTTAATATTGATGGTACGGATACAATTACTGTAACCCATATCCAGAGTGCAGGTGGTCTCATTGATATTGAGACAACCGGAGCCAGCGATATTGCTGTTGGCCTTGGTTCGATTATAAATACTACAGGCAATGTAACTATTAAAGCAAATAACGCTGCAGGTACGATTACTCTAGCCGATGGTACTGATAAGATTACCTCTTCAGGTGGCGATGCTGACGTAACCCTCTCTGCTGGAGCAATAATAGCAGTTACTAATGGTGCCGATCTTGATGTAGATATAGTTACAGGAGGAACTGTCAGTCTTACTGCAGATACAATAACTGGAGTTGGTGTAGAAGGGCTGGATACCCTTACTATCAGCGATACAGATGCCGGCGCAATTACAGTTGATGAGCTTACTGGTTCTACAATTACCGCAACAAATATAACAGTAGCAGATGCCACATCAGGTGATATTGATATTAACTATTTTGGCGATAATGTGGTTGATATTAACAATGGTCATATTCTTAATAGTATAGATCTTTCCAACGATACAGCTTCATCTTTTTCTTATACAGCTACTGC
>CAZLTA010000076.1:0-6527 GCA_964562345.1 uncultured Planctomycetia bacterium | reverse complement strand
GGCAATGTCGGGGATATTTACAATGATTTATTTGTTTAGAAACAAAAGCAATAAGCTGTTTAAGTATTTTAAAGTAGCTCTGGGCGCCTGGCTGTTCGTTGCACCTTTAAGCTGGTTTTATTTTAAGGGTATAGCTTTATTCGGATTGTTATTAAACATAGTATTTCTGCCTTTATTTTCGTTTTTAATAGCATGTGTTTTCTCATCAATTGTGGTTTCATTCATATCTATTGCAGCTGCTAAATTTTTTGCCTATGCATCATACCCTGTTTTTTATGTTTTATTTAAAGTGCTGGATAATTTTTCGAAGGTCAGTTTTTGCTTTTTAAAGTTACCTCGAATATCCGTTGGAGGAGTTATTGCCATATATAGTATTTTAGTTGTTATCATTTTTAAACTTAGTGATATAATTAAAAAAAAGGATAATCTCTGCTGATTTGAGAGGCAAATCAAAGATGATGATAGGTTAAAATATATACCCCCTGCAGATTTCTTCGAAATCAAAGAAGGGGGGATAATTCGCACTTATGGTTTATGTCACACAGTATGCTCCATAAACCATGTGCTCATTACGCAGACGGCTAACGCCTTATGCTCATTCCCCCTTTGAGGGGTAATTCGCTCTACAATTTACGAGCACTACGTTTCGTAAATCGTGAGCTCATTAGGAGGTGAAGGATGTTTAGAATCGGGATGGGTGAGCTTTTAGTTATACTTTTAATTATTCTGCTTCTTTTCGGCGCCAAGAGGCTTCCTGAAATCGGAAAAGCTCTAGGCAAAACACTTAAAGAATTCAGGAAAGTTACTAAAAACTTGGATGATGAGGAAAAAGATTCCAAAAGCAGTCAGTAAATGCCGCCTAAAGTTTCAGTGCTCCTCCATTTAGAAGAATTACGCAGAAGAATAATTTTTGTTCTTCTTGCATATATCATTTCTACCGTAATATGTTATTTTTTCGTAGATGAAATCCTGCATTTTTTACAGCAGCCGATAGGCAGGCTTATCTATATTACGCCTTTAGAGCTTTTTATAACGCGGATAAAACTTGCTTTGTTTATGGGTATTTTGGTGTCGTTCCCGTTTATCATGGTTCAGATGCGTTATTATCTCCTGCCTGCTTTAGATAAAAAATCAGGCCGGTTGTTTGATTTGTCTTTGCTGTTTTCAATAGCCCTTTTTTATTCGGGGGTCATAGTTTCGTATAAACTTTTTTTGCCGGCTGTTTTAAGAATTCTCCTGATGTTTCAGACAGAAGACTTAAAAGCTATGATTACTGTAAGTCATTATGTTTCTTTCGTATCCGTTTTTCTTCTCTGTTTCGGCCTGCTGTCCCTGGTGCCTGTCGGGGTGCTGTTTCTTACTAAATCGGGTTTGGTTGAGTTAGGGTTTTTGAAATCTCAGAGAAAATATATCTGGTTTTTCAGCTTTATAATCGCTGCCGTACTCACCCCGCCTGATGTAGTTACCCAGATTCTGGTTGCAGTGCCTTTAGGGTGTCTTTTTGAATTAAGTATTTTAATTTCCAGTGTTTCCGGCTATAATAAAAAACAAAATAGGGAGGTATGAAATGATTTTAGCGCTTGTTTTGATGATTTCAGGCATACTGATTGCAATATACCCTGAAATACTTGCTTTAATGGTGTCGTTTCTGCTTGTATTTATGGGGTTGAGTATCCTTTTTATAAGATATCAGATGAAAAAAATGCATGATAACTGGCAAAACCCTTATGCCAATTTTTTTACGAGGTATTAGTGAAAAATGGTATATGAAGACAGAGAATCATCAGAGATAGAGGAGAAAGCTTTAAAGGCAATAGGGGAAACTTTTTCACCTTCAGTCATAGATTCGTCAATTTTGGTGACGTTTCCTTATCAATACCCCAAGAAGAAGATAGAAATGGTTCACGTTTGCGAAGAGTTTACCTGCCTCTGCCCGTTTTCAGGACTGCCTGATTTTGCTAAAATTACGATTCGGTATATCCCCGGGGAGAATTGCATTGAACTGAAGTCTTTGAAATACTACCTTTTTGCATACCGGCAGGTAAAAATATTCCATGAACATGTTGTGAATAAGATATTAGAGGATTTGGTTAAAGTTTTAAATCCCGTGGAAATGAATGTGATTGGCGAGTTTAACATCAGGGGAGGAATAGGCACTAAAGCGGATGCCGGATATCGAAGATGATTGCATTTTAAATGCCAGCCTTTTTAAAATAATCAGGCCATGAAAAAGCTTTTTATCGCTGCTACCAGCCAGAATGACGGGAAAACAACGATTGCATTGGGTTTGATACTTAATCTGCGCAAGTATTTTCCCGGCATAGGTTTTATAAAACCCATCGGGCAGAGATATCTTCTGGAGGAAGGATTAAAGGTTGATGAAGATTCTGTTTTAATGGAAAAGGTCTGCAATTTTACTGTGCCTTTGAATTTCTTAAATCCCATTGCGGTTGAAAGGGGTTTTACGGAAAAGTACATTCAGGCGCCTCATCCTGAAGCTATAACGTCTCAAATACTGGATTCTTTCGAGAAAATCAGCGCCTCATCTGATCTGGTTATCATCGAAGGAACAGGGCATGCCGGAGTCGGTTCTGTCTTTGACCATTCTAACGCCAGGGTTGCCAAACTTCTGGGCGCTAAGGTTATTATAATCTCTTCCGGCGGGATAGGCAGGCCGATAGATGAGGTTGCAATAAACAAATCCCTGTTTGATAAAGAAGGGGCGGAATTGCTGGGTGTAATAGTGAATAAAGTGCTGAAGAGTAAATACGATAAGATTTCAAAACTTGTAAATCTGGGATTTAAAAGGTTGGGCATAGAGGAATTAGGTACTATTCCGTATAATCCTATACTTTCTGCTCCGATTGTCGAACAGATTAAAGAAGAGATGGATTTAACTTATCTTACTAACGAAGAGAAAAAAAACAACATTATAGAAAAAATAATCATCGGCGCTATGGAACCCCGTGATGCTTTTAAGTATATCGAGAGGAATACTTTGTTAATTACTCCCGGGGACAGGGAGGATATTATTCTTACGGCAATTGAATCTGCTGTTATTCCCGATACAAATAACTACAGCATCGCGGCTGTTCTTCTTACAGGAGGGATGATGCCCGGTAAAAAGAGTCTGGAAATGATTAAGAAAGTAAGAATTCCGTTTTTAATAGCAAAAGAAGATACTTATACAGTAGCAGCTGCAATTCATGATTTAAGCATAAAATTGAGGGCAGCGGATAGTGAAAAAATAGATTTGGTAAAAGATATGGTAGCAGAATATGTTGATATAGATAAGATACTGGCCTATGTATAAGAATAAAGCATCCAAGACTTCCGTATATAGACTGGCTATTTATCTGAGAGGTTTGGAGAAGTTAAAATCCAATAAAAAAATATATATTTCCTCTCAAGAAGTGGGAAAACTTTGCGGAGCTGATTCGGCTCAGGTAAGAAAGGACTTGAGCTATTTCGGGCAGTTTGGAGAAGTAGGCAAGGGTTATCACATAGAAAGCCTCCTTACTAATCTGAAAAAAATACTGAAACTGCACCGCAAAAAATGGAAGATGTCTTTAGCCGGTGTAGGAAATTTAGGTACGGCGCTGCTTTCGTATAAAGGTTTTAAAAATGTCGGTTTCATAATTCAGGCCGCTTTTGATAAAAACCCTGGAAAAATTGATAAAGTTATATCAGGTGTTAAAATATATGATTTTAAAAAAATAAAAGAAATAATCAGGAAAGAAAATATTAAAATAGGAATAATTGCAGTGCCTGCTGAATCGGCGCAGGAAGTTGCTGAAATAATGGTTTCATCGGGTATTAAGTCAATCTTAAATTTTGCTCCTGTAATATTGAACCTGCCGCCTAAAATCGTAATAAGAAATGTAGACCTTTCTAACGAGCTTCTTTCTTTACCTTATTTTATATCTAAATGATAAAAAGAATCCTGATTTGTCTTTTATTCCTCTCATGTATGAAACAAACCGATTTTTCTCTGCGTAAAGGAGAAATTATGGGAACCTCGTTTATGATTAAGATTCCTGACGCGGGGCAGGATGTTTTATTGGATAAAGCAACAGCAGAACTGAAAAATGTGGAGAGGAAATTCAGCAATTATTTACCCGAAAGCGAGATTTCAAAAATTAACAGAATGGCCGGAATTGATTACGTTTCTGTTTCTGAAGAAGTATCCGGTTTGATAAAAACAGCGCTTAAAATATCCCGGCAGAGTGAAGGAGCATTTGACCCTACCGTAGGGCCGCTATTGGAAGCCTGGGGTTTTAAAAAACATATTGCCTTATTTCCTTCTGATGAAAAGATTCGTGAAGTTTTAAATTTAACAGACTGGGATAAAGTGGTTGTCGAATCTGGTAAAGTAAAGCTTTTAAAAAAAGGCATGGAGCTGGATTTAGGGGGAATTGCCAAAGGGTATGCAGTGGATAAAGCTGTCAGCATGCTTAAGAGTTCAGGTATAGATAATGCAATAGTTGAAGCAGGCGGAGATTTGTATTGTCTGGGGAGCGGGGTTGATTCTAAAGGATGGAAAATAGGTATCAGGGACCCGCGCAATGACAATGTTATTATTGCAGCGATAAATATTACAGATAAAGGAGTTGCTACATCCGGGAATTATGAGAATTATTTCATGCATAAAGGTGTAAGGTTTTCGCATATCATTGACCCCAGAACAGGCTATCCTGTGCAGGGTTCTGCGGCATCTGTTACGGTTGTAAGCTCTGAATGTGCTGTATCAGATGCCTGGGCAACAGCTCTTTCTGTTCTGGGCTGGCAAAAAGCGCAGGGAATTGTAGAGGCTAACCCGGATTTAGAAGCGGTATTATTAAAAGAAGACGCTGGAGAGATTGATGTCTGGGTTTCTTCAGGGCTAAAGGAGGTGTTTAAATAGGTGAAAATCAATTCATTGTCACAGAAGGAAGCAGAGATTTTAGATAAGAAATTAATTTATAATATTGGTATTCCCAGGATTGTCCTGATGGAGAATGCAGGAAGAGGAGTTGCTGATTTTATTATTAAAAATACAAAAATATCCGAATGTGTAATAATTATCTCAGGCCCGGGGTATAACGGCGGCGACGGCCTTGTTGCTGCTCGGCATCTGCATATTGCAGGCAGAAAGGTGATTGCGTTTCTTGCGGGCAGAAAAGATAGAACCAAAGATGAAACCGTTCTGCAGATTAGAATTTTAGAAGGGCTGGGTGTGAAAGTTAAAGAGATAGCGGAGATTAAGGATACAGGGAAAATTGCAAAACGAATAGGGCAAACAGGTTTTTTAATAGATGCTGTATTAGGTGTTGGTCTAAGGGGAGAAGTCAGGCCGTTGGCCGGAGGAATAATAGAATGTATTAACTCATCAGGATTAAAAATAGTTTCCGTTGATATCCCTTCCGGGCTGGATACTGATAAAGGCGTTCCTCATGGTGCTGCTGTTAAGGCTGATTATACTCTGACATTTCAGGCTCCCAAAAAGGGGAGCTTGACTTATTCAGGCAGAAAATTTTCAGGCAAAGTAAAAGTTGTTAAAATCGTGGGGTAAATTGTATGAATTTGATATCAACTTTCATTTTTAATCTATCTTGATATAATAGTTACTATAATGAGTGAGTTAATTTTTTTTAATTCCATCAATATTAAAGCTCCCAAAGAGAGGATATATCACCGTTTAGGATACCGCGATGCGGTTGTTCAGATTTCGCCTCATCAGGAAGAAGAGATTGAATTTTATATTGACGAGGCTTTACTGTCGCTGGAACTTAAAGGCGCGGGGAAAAGAGTTGTCATCGAGGATAGAAGCGAAGGGAAAGTTGTGCTTCAGGGCGGGATAGTGTTTGAAAGCAATCTGTTTGTGTCTTTAGTTGCAGACTGCACCGAAGTCCTGTTTATGGCGGCAACTTCAGGAAGCAGGATTATCAAAGATATACAGAATTTGCAGAATGACAATTTGACCAAAGCTTCGATTTATGATGCTGCGGCAAGTGAATTAGTGGATGCTTCTTTGGAGTGGATACAGCAATATTTCTATCAACAGATTAAAAGGGAAAACAGGTTTCTCAGCCAGCGGCGCATCTCCTGCGGTTATGGAGATTTTTCTATTTTATACCAGAAAACAATATATGACATCTTAGAGCTTAAACGGCTGGGTATTGAGATTACAGAATTCTTTTTGCTTCTGCCTGAGAAATCCGTTACGGCAGTAAGCGGTATTATGGAGGTTGAAAGTGAGAAGTAAGATAAATAGAATTTTGAAAAAAAGGCCGCTTATACTTGACGGTGCAGTCGGAACATTACTGCAAAAAAAGGGTATCCCAAGCGGCGTTTGTATAGAAAAATGGTGCCTGGATAACCCGGATATTATTTCTGAAATACATTCCGATTATGGCCGCGCAGGTTCAGACATTGTTTATACTTCTACTTTCGGAGCAAACAGGATAAAACTTGCGCAGTATAAAATTTCTGATGTTATAACTATCAATAAAAAACTGGTTTATTTAACAAGAAAATCTTTAAACAGT